>JAFGSM010000013.1 GCA_016934595.1 bacterium
AAGATGGGCTTTTTTAGGGTATTACCTGAATCTTGAATATACCTTTATTGCGATTAATTTTGATAATGAGAATTGCTGATTAATCTTTGATTCGTAAAGAAGGATAAAAATACCCTATTTGGGATTTCTTATCCGTATAATAGATGCGGGTCTTTCGTATAATAGATGCTGTTTTTCCTTAAAACTCAAACAATATCCCCATATAGTAAAACCAGCCGCTTAGATCTTCATTGCTGTATTCAGGCTTTTCGGATTCTGTCAGATCGGTATGGCGTGCCTCAAAGGTCAGATATGTTGCGTTTACACCGAATTTCTCGTCAAACCTTTCTGCATCACTGGAACTGAAACGGTTAAGGAGGAACTGCAGGCCTGCGTTTAAATGATAACCCTTGCGGTTATTATGGAATATCCTGGTCATCGGCTGTCCTGAGGGATCAAGACCCCTGCCTTTCTCCTTGAAATAACTGTAATCAAAACCACCGCCTATATAAGGCACTATCAACTGCTGTTGAGAAAATTTCAGCCTGATATTCAGCGACGCCTCTACCGGTATATTATAGATATAATAATAAGGCTCGTGTTCCCTCATATAGCCGGCACCAACCCCTAATTGCAGGATCTGGCGGAATAGTTCCAGATTGACCTTCATGCCTCCTGTAATCGCATACTTTCTGCTGTAAACACGGTCTTTCCACATGGACGTATCAAAGACATAATATCCCCATCTGGGCTCAACGGATATATTCCGTCTTGGAGAGCTTGCAAAGGATGCTAATGGAGAGACAAAAATATAGATCAGGATCAATATCACGCAAAGAAATAATCTAAAACCGTTTTTCATATAATCATTTTCTCCCTTTTGGCTTGAGAGTAAAAATAAACAATGGGATTTATTTTAGAGTTAACAGCCTGTGAAACTTACCTCTGCCTGCTGAATGCCCGCCGAATTATCCACTTTATGCCCTGAAATCCTACCAAAAACAGGGAAATGCAGAGCAAGAAGGCAAGGCTTATCTTTGGCCCATGATTGCCAAGATGTTCTACAAAGCAGCCTGTCTCCTTGCTGTTCGGATCGAAAAAACCCTTGTATGGCCTGAGTTCTTCTCCCTTTTCCTCATCAATACCCTCGGGATTATACCGGAAAAGCCCGTTTATTGTGCCGAACCAGACTATGTCTCCCTTATCGGTCACAAGGGAGTTTATATAGTCGAGGGCCAAAAACGCCTCTTCGGTTGTATGGGTATTTTTACTGTTTATAAGGCTCCATACCCCTGTTGAAAGATTATGATATGTTACCCCTCCGGGATTGGCCGAATCATCACCGTAACCCATCGACCCTTCAGGCCAGTGACCTAGCCACAGATCATCCCCTTTGCGGTTTATGGTCCTGAATATGTTCGCTCCAAACTGAACGCCTTCTTCTCCGTTGACAAAATGATGTATCCAGCTTTTCTGGCTGTAGCTATAATGGGCCAGCCCGCCATATTCTCTTGCGCCGCCAGACACATCGTAGCTTTCCGACCATATATCCCCTGTATCATCCCTGTACATCAATACTACGGCATCCCCGCCTGGATAACCACCTTCAGAGGAATTGAAACGCCCGACTATCTCCCCATTGCTCCCTTTGTCCGGATCAAATCTGACTATACCTTTATATTCCTCCTTTATCATTTTGTTAGGGTCTAACGAGTAGTCAACTACACCCGCCCATACAATGCCGTCCAGATCAACCGCCATGGCTGTTATCCTTTTCCCCCCAAGCACGGCAGTGTTGTAGAAAACCGGATCCTTGCCGGATTCATATTTAATGAACTTTGATGGTATAAGATAAACATTTGGATCAATGCCTACGTAACTATTGGGATCTCCGGATTGCGAGCCTGATTTAAATGTGCTTTCCAGCCAGACGCCTTCCTTATCATCAGGGACAACCCTGAAAATAAACCCGTTCGGGTCTATACTGGTGAGCTGCTCCCAGTTAGACCCGTCATAACGGCTGACGCCAGCTCCGGTCAGCACCCAGAGATCATTGTCAGGCGAGACAACAAGATTTATAATCGAATTGCTTGGCAGGTATCCCTTCCCGCTATATGATGTCCAATTCTGGCCGTCGTATCTGGAGACTCCGCCCTTATTGGGGTCTGACATGTCCGAGCAGCCCGCCCACAGGATATTATTCTCATCCACAGCCAGTGCGACTATAAAGTCCCCGGCCAATCCATCATCCTTGTAAAATGTCTTCCACATGACATCCGTGACAGGAGAGGTGCTCTCAATGATCCTGAATGTATGGGCAGAGGCAGGCTTTCCTTCCGCCTCGCGTATTCCGTTATGGAAATAGAATTTATAATTTATGGTGTCATGACCACGGTGATAGAGACGGGTCTTTACTTTGTATTCCTTTCCGTCCGTAAGATCATCATCCGAGGAATCCGCCTCGGACATCAAAAACCAGCTGTCATATTCCCCATCCTCATCAAAATCGATAAGCACATGGCGGCCTGACTGTATGGGCGAAAAATTGGATAAATCGGTATAAATCACCGAAAACTCAAACTCAGAGCCGCTTTCTGCCTCATTAGGGATCACTCCGTCTGTAATGAAACCCGTCCTGTTTGTCCAATCAAGGGTCGGGGCCTCCGAGACATCAAGATAAAGATAATTGACGCCTGAGCCTGTTCCTCCAACCGCCCCCCAATCATTTTCAAAATAAAACCTGTATGCGATTACGCCATCGCTTCCGCTTGGGAAGCTGATCTGTTTGGAGTAGGTGAATATCTGCCCCCCGGACAAGGAACTGTTTGGATCTTTGATGGTCATCCTGAATTTTTCATCTTCTTCAAACTCTCCATTGTCATCCAGATCTATCCAGATTTGGGCTTTATTCGGGTCAACAAGGGCATCCATCCTGTCCCTGTACTCCACCTCAAAATTAAAGGTAGCGCCAGGCGTTCCCTGATATGGATCAACGCCGTTTATAAAATCCGTGTCATCCGTCCAGTTAAGTGTTGACTGAAATAATGATGTATAAAGATCATATGGGGAAATGCCCAGTTTGTTTGTATTTCTAATGTCCTCCCATACCGCCCTGCAGCCCTTGTCAGGGTCGCAGCACATATCCGGACGGGCCTGCGTGTTCTGCACCCCTGCGATGTTTGTTCCCGAAAATGTGGAAGGATCGTCAAGAAGCTCCCCGTCAGAATTCATCCTGACGGCCTTGATGGTTCCATAGCAATAAATGGCAGTGGAATATATATGGGGATAAAGTATACCTACAGGAGGCAAATCATAAGGCACATCGATCCAGGTGATAAGATACTGCCCTGCCTGGGAATCCCAGAAGACCCTGGGGTTTATCTGATGCCCTTCTGCTATGCATATAGGTATCTCCATATTCGGAGGGTCAATGGATGTGCCATTGCTTGTGACCCTCATTCCATAAATGTCATATCCCCTTGTTTTGATCGAACGGTCGTCCTGCCATACAATCAAATAGTGGTCATTGTTTGGATCCGAGGCAATATCAGGAAAATACTGGCTTATGTTCGTATCGGTCTCGATATACGGGGGGACAAAATCCATTCCTTCGCCACCTGGTTTGCGGTGCACCTTTCCATTCGGATCAACCGTAATCCCATAAATCTTGGAATTGTATGCGGTGGCAAGATTTATATTATCTGTCCTTATCTCAGTGTTAGGATCTATGCTGTATATGTGCTGCCATACAACCATATAATATCCGGCTTTTCCATTCCATGCGGCCCTTGGCATTATCTGATGGGCGTCTCCTGATTCGTCCCAGCCCTCGACCTTAATCTTGAGATTGATGCTGTCACCATATGCGCCTTCAGGATATCTTATAAACCCTGCAAAGATATCCGTCTTAGGATACCCGTCTATCTGACTCTCATCCTCCCATACTACTATATACTGTCCATCAGGCCCCAGGGCTATATCAGGATTAAGCATATTCTGTGTCTTGCCCTGCCCTGCGATGACAAACTCGCCCGATACATTTGAGCCGGATGTGTCTGTGATAATATTCCCACCGGCATCTATAAATATCCCATATAAATCAAGCCCCTCATATATAAATTCAGGCTTGAAGACGTTGTTTAGGAGCCCCTTCTCAATGTCTATTTTCCTGATGTCTCCATCCCTCAAATCCTCCCAGAGGAGCAGGGTTTTTTGCGCATCGGGGTCAAAATGGGCTATAGGTTTGAATGCGCCTTTGTCTCCAGCGTCCATCTTTGACTGACCCGTTTCCCCAGAGCCGTCCTTCACCTGACCGTTATATGAAAGATGCACAGTCCATATATGGCTCTCGAATCCTGGCTGCCAGTTCGGATCAATGTCGGTTTCCCTGTGATCTTCCCAGAATATCTGGTACCCGTTTCCTGTATCTACTATGGACGGGAAAAGCTGCTGCTTCATGTTAAGGCAGGCGGGTGTCTCGCCAACAGAATCGAAGGAGAAATAGCTGCCCAGGCGGGGCTCGCCCGTTGCCATATTCTTTCCGTCATCAAACATAAATTTATAAACAACGGGCATGACAGGGTTTTGCCCTCTTAACATCAAACCCTTTGTATCCATATCCTCTATCGTTATCGTATATATCTTCCTCTGCTTTGCATCCGTTCCATCAGCCTGCATCTGAAACCTTTCATTGGGATCAAATACCCCGTCGCCGTTTTTATCAAGCCACAACTCAAGACTTACAGGGGTATTGTCATCATCCGCATCAACATAGCTCACACGAAACTCAATATCACGGGTTTCCGTCCATTCCGCCCCATCAGGTCTTGTCCCATCGCCAGTAAAGCCAGGCTCATCCGTCCAGTAAAGCTCAGGAGGATCCCCATTCATAGTTACCTGAAACTGACTCTTTTCAGTGGGATCCCCTTCTGCCACGTTGTATTTATCCATAAAAAAGAAACGGTAATCTATCTCGCCGTCCCCATCAAACTGCCCGTCAAAAAGAATCTTATCAACATGGTATGTATAGACAACCCCTTTGGAATAATTAGGATCTTCGGAATCATCCTCCTTATCCATCTGAAACATCTCATCCGTTCCAAACCTTTTATCATCATTAAGATCTATCCATACCTGGGCGATCTCGATCCCTGTCTGTTCTATGCTAAGGGGCGGTTCATTTATATCAGAGACGTATTTTACCTTGAAAGTAAAAGGTCTCCCCCCAAGGTCAAAATCGGGATGCACCCCGTCACCGGAATAATTGGCAGAGCCAACCCAGTTGAGCATAGGAGGCGGAGGCGGGTCATATATCCTTCCGGTCGCAGACCATGATTGGCCTTTAACCGAAGACCAGAGACAGAAATACCTGTCATCTCCTTCCCTGTTTGAGGCAACAGAAGGATACCAGGGGACCTGATTCGGATCTGCGCTTATTGTTGTTCCATTGGGCCAGGATGGGTCTTCAAGGGGGATTCCCTCCTGTGAGACCCTTATCCCGTAAAGATTATTCCCTTCCTGATCGCTCCATAAAACAAAATACCCGCGCCCATTTATAGCCACATCCGGATACTTGTTCTTTTTCGAGGCTGCGCTGACTGTCGGGCTTATGCTTATGATCGAGCTTAGTACATTCCCTCCGGCATCCAGATTTATGCCCAGTATCTGTTTCTCAGTTCCCTGACTATCCGACCAGTTCTCCCATACAACCAGGAATTGGCCTTCCATATATTCTACAGAGGGATAGTATTGATTATAAGGGAGAGGTATCTGCGCCCTGGGAAAAGGATCAATTACTAATCTTCCGTTCGGGTCTTCCAAAGCGACCTTCCCCAGTATGTCATATATATCCGGCTGTTGCCATTTGCCGCTCCAGATTATAAAACATGAAGGATTATTGGGATCATCAAGGGTTGATACAAGATCGAAACACTCCTTCTCCTCCTTCTGGTTAAACGCCAGATCGGCCTCTACTGTCTCTGCCGTTTGATCTATAAGCTGGCCGTTTGAATCAACCCTCTTTGCCTTGAGCGCTACTTTGGGGTTGCTTGTATTATGCCCATTCCAGTCCTCCCAAACTACAATATAATGACTGCCGTTCCATGCTGCCTTGGGAAATGCCTGTTTTCCCTCCGCTGTTTCGATTATGAAATCCACCCCAGCTTTAGATCCGTCAGGGAGGATAATCGCGCCATAAATATCTAATCCTGTATCCTGATTGGGGTCAAGCGAACCCCTCGCGTCCGACCAGACCACCAGATAATTGTCCCCGTCAGAGTCTATGTGAGGCTCTTTCTGATCAAGGCCGTATGAGGCTATATTTATAATATCTCCTGTTTTCGTTCCGTTCGGGTCAATCAGTTGACCAAATATATCCCAGCCATTTGCGCTCGTTTTGGAATCCCAAACGCAAAGATAGCCATCGCCGTTTGATGCAACCCTGGTGTAAGACTTCTGATAATTGTCCTTCTGTAAGGTCACAGGGTCTTTTGGGAACACATCGACAGCAAAAACCGGCCTAATGCACAACAAAAGACGGATTAAAAAAAAAGCCGTAAACGCCCCTTTTAATATCCAGCCACATCGTCTATACGCAACCATCAAATTCAGTCCTATCGTTCTAAGCTGTTTATAAAACAACCATCCCCTATAAAATCTAATATGCCTGTTTGAACCTCTTCCTCCTCTTCAATGGACCCTACCACCAAAAGGCCGTTTCCGGAGTTTATATACAAAGCCTTTCCAGGGATGAACTCAAAACTAACCCTGTCACCGGAAGAAGATGCAAACGGCAATTGAGTCCAGTTTGCAAAATTCTCTATATCCGTTCCGATGGTGTATATGCATATACCTTTGTCTGTTGCCACATAGAGTTTGCAGGGATCAGTGGAATCATCCACCTTTATATCGTAAATCAAACCGGACAATAGGCCGCCTTTGGTTGTAAACTGATCATACCTTTCAAAACGGCATTCCCCTGACTTAAAACCTTTAATGTCTATCCTGTACAGCCCTTCATTTGTGGCAAGCCAGAGGTTGTTAGGATCTTCTGCTATGGCCCAAAGGCGTATAGTATTGGGCAACTGATATCTAATCTTCTGAAGGCTGCGAAATACACCGGCGTCAGGCCACATCCAGATATTAGGATCACTCCATATATCAGGCCACAGATAAGGATCTTGTGAAATGTTATTTGCTATTGTCTCTACGCTTATTCCGGCAATGACATCGCACGGCTCGACATCAAATGCCCAAAAATCCACGCTTGGAAACCACATATTTCCTGTGGAAGAATTTACGGAAAGCGTTCCGACCTTCCATGGGGCCGGCTGTCCTGACCATCTCCAGTCCGCATATCCTGAGTCATACATTCCCATACCCAGCCCCGCGTCAGTAGCTATACAAATCAACTCCCTTGAGCCTGTTGAATATACTCCGATTTCGTTGACTGTAAAAAATCCCTGAATGCCTTGTATCGAATTCGGGTCATAGGCAGGAGGATAGTCATGCAATCCCTGCCCGTTAAGCATGGCCACACCGCCCAAACCGTTGGGATCGGGTTCTGTGGCTATCCAGAGATTGCCCTGGCTGTCAAATTCCAGGTCATTTATAAAATCGCTCGTAAGGCCGTCGTTTGTGGTATAACGGGTCCAGCCCTGGCCGTTAAAATGGAAAAGACCTAGACCTGTCCATGGATCAGTCGTGTTCAAGGCCATCCCTGCCCAGAGCCTTTCGTTTCCATCAAAGGCCATGGCTGTGATGACTAGAGGCGTATTAGGATCGGACAATGAATACGTGGCGTTCGGCAAAACCACATCAGGCAATGCCTCCTGAGGTGGTTCATCGGTCTTCTGAACAGTGGTAAACTGTCTTATCTCATCCTCCTCAAGCGTTATCCCGTCTTTAGATTCTGCTGAGGCGGAGATAGTCACAGTGAATGTGTGACCATTTGACAGGGGCGAATCTGCTTCGAATTGAAATCCTGTGGGATCATCGTTGTCATTCCACAAAAAGCTTCCTGTGATATCTTCAGTGGCATTGGCGTCTGCCAGGCTGAATGCACCCTCCACGCTGGCCTTGTCCATAGGCTGGTCAAATATGACCACTATCCTTGTATACACCGGAATAGATGACTCTCCGTTTCCTGGAAATACGGACACAATATGAGGCTGCGGAACGGTTGTAAAAGACCATGTCCGTTCCTGCAAGGCAATCCCGTTTTTCCCCGTCGCTGTTTCATCTATTTTTACATAATACTTTGTTCCGTATTCCATAACCTGTATTGGATAAAAATTGAATATCTTATCACCTGAGACCCAATTGTAATTGACGATCAAGGAATCGCTGAAATCCTGATTCCGGCTCAGATAAAACGCATCCCTCACTGAATTAGGATCCATGGGCTGGCTAAATTCAACCTTAATATCCGTATCAACCGGAACATTCGAGTCCCCAACAGGGTACGTGTTTCCGTTAAAAACAATCTCAGGTATCGATTCCGTAGTAAAAAACCATGTCATATCCTGTCCCAGGGGTATTCCATCTTCGTCGCTGGCGCTTGCAGAGATTGTCATTGAGTAAGTGGTTTCAAAACCCAATGGAAAGTATGGCTGAAAGACAACCCTGGTATACTGAGGAGAATTCCATATAAATGCTCCTAAGTCTTTGATATCGGGATCAATTATAAAGCTTTCCTCAACCGAATTCGGATCCATTGAACGGTCAAATGTGACAGCGATATTTGTATCAATTGACACGTTTGTGGCATTGTCTTGAGGCCAGGGAGAATATGGTGAAACCGGGCTGTAGACAATTTGAGGCGCTGATTTCGTCATAAATGCAAGTGAAAAATTCGCCAGCATGGTTGTGCCTGACAGGTCCTTGACATCCTTGGATACAGTAATGGTATACGTCTTCCCAGGCTCGAATTCCGCCGATATTGTCAAAAGGGTAATATTGGTGTCCACAAAGGCCATTTCCCCTGCCTGGAGATAATATTGTCCTATAGAAGGATCGATCACCCATACCTTGTAAAGGAAACTGCTTTGATCCATCAATTTGTTAAACCATATCCTGACCTGTGTGTCAGGAAGGACATCATTTGCGTCATTAGCAGGATCGGACGAGACAACCTGAGGCATGGCTGACGGCAAGGCAGTTTCAAACTCAAGGTAGTAATTGTTTATGATAGGCTCTCCAGAACTATCCAATATACCCTTTGTAAATATAAAGGTGTATAAGGTGTTCGGATCAAGAGCCGAGGCAGGAGTCAATATAAGATGGGTATGATTCGGGTCCTGCCAGCTTATTGTGAAATCATTAGGATCAGCAGGCCAATTGGGATCGGATGTCTTTCCTATGGCAAGGGGGGCGGTTTCCCCGATTCTGTCGAATTCAACCGTTGTTTGATCTATCGGGCAATTGAATACAACCTCTATCTTGCCTATATCTAAAGCCACATCCTGGCTGCCGTTTTCAGGGCTTGACCATATTATTGCATCCTGAAGCCACCTGTATAACCCGCCGCTTTCTGTAGCAAACCAGACCTGCCCGTACCATTTTCCGGAAGCGGAGTCCATTACATTTGGATCTGTAAGGATGTCCGTCGCAATATGGCTGCTTCCAAGGCCAGAAGATCCAACAGTGCCTACAGGCTGCCATAAATCAAGGACTGCATCGTATCTTGCTATACCACTGTCTGTGACAACTATAATCTTATTTTCATTTTCATCTAAGCCAAGCGCCTGGATTGTATTGGATGGCAATGCATCATCCGGATATTTCCACTGGGTCCACCCTGTTCCAGTCTGATAGCGCCATAGACCTGATCCGACGCTCCCCAGCCATACATCATTATTATTTACCCCTGCAACTATTGAATTGAAGATCGGATTCCCCTGGTCCGGCTCAATAAGCTCCCATTTTTTATTTGCTATCGAATACTTATATATGACAAAAGAAAAAATCGAAGGGAGGACCCAGACGTTATCATCATCCGGCGATACTGACACAGCCCTGGCTGATGTGGGGGTAAACCCGTTAGGATCATTGCGATAAAGATCCCATTTGTCTTCCTTGTCAAACCTGAACAAACCCGAATCCGTTGCCATCCATACAAAATTAGGATCTGCTTCTATATCATATACCTGCAATGCCTGTTCAGGATCGTAGCCCTCAGCCTGATTAGGATCTATATTATATACACTAATACGGTTTGCGGGGTTTGAGATATTAGGATCGTATGAGATCAAACCCTGTTGTGTACCAATCCAGATGATCCCGTCTGTGTCGCTATCCATGGCCTGTATCCCTGTTCCATTCGGATCGGCATCCGGATGCATGGTCCAACCGGCGCTTCCGTCATTCGGATCGTATGTCAGGGTGTCAAATTCCACGAGCCCTGAATCTGTTCCTACCCAGAGGCTGTCTGACCGCAATGCCAAACCTGTGATTTGATATGACGGCAGTTTGCCGCCTGTATTATTTGGATCAAAATTTTGCCAGCCTGCCAGAGCCATTGAGGCTGTCACAGTCAAAACGGCAATTGCCAGAAAGATTGCTAAACAAAAAAGACTATGCCTTCCAGATACTGTTTTCATATCTGCACCCCTTCTTTGATAGATATTTTTAAAGGAACGGATTGTTTTTTAAAAAACCTCGATTTCCTTTTATTCTATTGTAGCTCATATATATTGTCAAATTAAAAGGCGGGATTTAATAATCTTCTGGAAAAAGCGGGAAGGCATCCTTGATCAGCTCAATATTCCATCCTTTTTGTTGGTCACGGGTTATGGAGACCACGTCAAACCGGCACATCTGCTGCCCCTTCGATTTGTCAAGACTGCCTAAATAATAAAGGGCGATACGGTTAAGCCTCTTCTGTTTGCGATAATCAACAGCCTCGGCGCCTGACCCGAAACGTTCGCTCACCCTGGTTTTGACTTCAACAAAGGCCAATGTCCCCTTATCCCTTGCTATGATATCCACCTCTCCACACGGGCAACGATAATTTATGGCCTCAATCCCGTATCCCTCTTTTTTCAAGAGAGAGACCGCCATTCGTTCTCCTTCTTTCCCTAAAGAGTATCTCCTTCTTGACAAAACTCTTTCACCTTGTTAAACGTCAGACGATGCAGGGGGCATGGGCCAAATCTGGCAAGGGCTTCGATGTGGTCTTTTGTGCCGTACCCTTTATTCCTGGCAAAGTTATAAACCGGATACCGCAGATGCAATCTGTTCATAAGCCTGTCCCTGACGACTTTGGCCACAATAGACGCAGCGGCTATGGAATAAGACTTTTGATCCCCTTTTATTACCGGCCTCTGATGTATGTCATCCATGCCAGGTATATTAACGGCATCTATCAAAACGCAATCAGGTCTGACAAGAAGATTGCTGATGGCAGCGCGCATGGCCCGGACCGTTGCCTGCAATATGTTGATCTCATCTATCAGCGTATGGTCGGCCAATCCTATGCCGATATCAACAGACCGGCTCACTATCTCCTCAAAGGCCATCTCTCTTTGGGCAGGCGTAAGGGCCTTTGAATCGTATATGCCATCAATGAGGTCATCCTGTGGGAGTATTACCGCCGCAGCTATTACCGGACCTGCCAGCGGTCCCCTTCCCGCCTCGTCCAACCCGGCGACTATATTACAATCCGGAGGCAATATCTCTCTTTCAAATGCCGCCAGATCATTTACAGCCTTGCATATTTTCGTCAACGGATTTCCTTGAGCCTCGCCTTCTTGCCTGCCCTCTCTCTCAGGTAATAAAGCCTTGACCTTCTCACACGCCCGTGACGCACAACCTCGATCTTTTCTATATTTTTCGAATAAAGCGGGAAAATCCTCTCCACCACAACCCCATAAGACTCTTTTCTAACGGTGAACGTGCTCCTGGCATTCCCTTTATGAATCCTTATCACTATCCCTTCGAATATCTGGATTCTCTGCGCTTGCCCTTCTATCAGCCGCACATGCACCCTTATTGTGTCGCCCGGTCGGAATTGGGGCAAATCTGTCCTCAACTGTTCCTGCTCAATCAATCCCATCAAATCCATAAGTATTATCCTCCTTGGCTGTTTGTAAAATCCGCACGGCCATAATCTGAACACCCTGATTTTTATAAAACCTGATCCCTGTTTTTTCCTAAAAGCCTGTCTAATGTAATAGCAATCGCCGCCCTTACTGAAAGATGGTTATATTCGCCGGGGCCGCATATAGGCTCAAGCGTCCGGTCAGCCATCTCCATGACCTCGCCTGCAAGCCCCCACCCTGTGCCAAACAGGATGAGCCAGGGGGCCGAGCCTGAGGCCATCTCCTTTCTTAATTCAGAATAACTTGTTGTATCTGTACCTGCCTTTGCGCATGTAACAGCAATATACGGGTTTTCCCCTTCCTCCGTCTCAATTTTTTCTATACACTCCCCAAGGGTTGAGGATATCCTTAGAGATTCAAGGGCTATTCCGCGCGTGGGATTATAACTTGAGCCATATCCGGTCTTCCAATGTCTGATTATAGTCTCTATCAATAATTGCTGATCAACGATTGGCGTGATCAGATAAAATGCCTTTACATCGTATGTCTTTGCAGTCCTCGAAATATCATGAATATTAGATGTGGTTATGGATGTCGTTATAACCCTTTTGTTTTTATTATAAACAGGATGGTGGACAAGTGCGCAATAAACCTTCAATCCTCTAAGCCTCTTATATTGACTTTCCTGAAGGTTTTAAATGGGGGGTTACCCCGCTCTCTGCCAGCCATCCGATCTCCTTCGCTGTTAGCAAAGCCCAATCTATCAGATCAGGCCTGCGTTTTGCTGTCCTGATTAGGGACTGCCTATGTCTCCATTCCTTTATTTCCTGATGATTTCCTGACAGTAAAACCTCCGGCACCTTTTTCCCCTCAAACTCAGCAGGCCTTGTATATTGAGGGTATTCCAGCCACTTTCCTGTAAAGGATTCCTCCGCCAAAGACTCTCTGTTCCCAAGCGCTCCTGGTATAAACCTGACTATGGCCTCCATAAGCACCATGGCCGGCACCTCTCCACCTGAAAGGATATAATCCCCTATTGATATCTCATCGTCAACCAGATGGAGACTAACCCTCTCATCCACACCCTCATACCTTCCACATATAAGCAAAAGGGAATCATCCGATGCCAAACATCTTGCAAGCTCTGTATTTAATTTCCTGCCGTCAGGTGAAAGCAATATCCGTTTTTTATTCCTTCCTTCTGGACATATAGCGGTCACCGCCCTGTGAATCGGCTCAATCTTCATTACCATCCCAGGCCCGCCGCCATAGGGCACATCATCGACCGATCTGTGGCTGTCTGTGGTAAATACCCTGAGATCATGTACATAAACAGTCAAAAGGCCCTTATCCCTTGCCCTCTTTATCATCCCATAACACAGAAAAGGGGCAAACATCTCAGGAAAGATGGTCAATATGTCAAATCTCATTTATTAATCAATCAATCCTTCCAGGATATGGACTATCATAATCTTCCTGTCAAGATCAACCTTCTTTATCACATCCTTGATTGCTGGAAGAAGGCATTCCCTGCTTCCTTCCCTCACGACATAAACATCATTGCTGCCTGTTTGGATGATCTCTTCCACCTCCCCCAGATAAACCCCTTCTTCAGTAATGACCTTTATGCCTTCAATCTGAAAATGATAGTACTCTCCATCTTTCAAAGGCCATAGATATTTGGAATCAATCGCCACATCAGCCCCTGTCCATTCTTCCGCACATGTCCGGCCATCGCAGTTGGCTGTTTTGAGAAATACGTATCCCTTATGGAACCTGACCCTTTCAAGAGAGGTTTTGGCTGCCCCCCCTTTGACAAAAAAAATCTCCTCCAGGGTTTTAAAATGCTGGGGAAAATCCGTCAAAGGAAGGACCTTCAGTGTCCCATCAATACCGTGAGGTTTCACCACGCGACCGATCGTGACAAGTTCCACTTACTCAAGAATCTCCAGAACGGCCCTCTTTCCTATCTTTGTCGCAGCGGCGCCAAGTATAGTCCTCATAGACCTAGCCGTTTGACCTTGCTTGCCGATAACCTTCCCCAGATCACCTTTTGCAACCCGCAACTCCAGCACTGTAGTCCGCTCGCCGTCAACCTCTGTAACTCTAACCTCATCAGGAAAATCAACAAGCGCCTTTGCTATACGTTCGATTAGATCTCTCATGACCTCTATCCCTCCATAACTACAATTATATGATTATGTCTAGAAGGAATGGGAGTTTCTGCCTCTGTCTAAATCAATCGGATGCAGAGACCGCCAAGCCCGCTTTTTGTAAAATATTCTTGACTGTATCGGAAGGTATGACCCCTTTTTCGATCCAGGATTTAGCCTTTTCCACATCTATTTTTATGTCAGCCGGGTCCCTTGTCGGATCATAATATCCCAATTGCTCAATAAACTTTCCATCCCGCTTACATTTAGAATCCACAACGATTATCCTGTAAAACGGACTCTTTTTAGCACCCAACCGGGTCAATCTCATTCTAACTGGCAAACAATTCTCACCTCCTTTTAAAACGCCTTATGCCCATGCCAAATCCGCCGCCCCCCATGCCGAATCCCATCTTCTTAATCCTTTTAATGTTCTTTTTCATAAGATGAAACTGATTGAGAAGACGGCTTACATCCTGAACATTTGTGCCGCTGCCCAGGGCTATCCTCTTTTTCCTGCTGGCATTAATTATTTGATAATTACGTCTCTCCTGAGGCGTCATGGAATCTATGATCGCCTCCAAACGGACAAAGTTTGACTCGTCCATATCCAGAGTCTGCAAACCCATCTTGCTTGCTCCAGGGATCATCTTAATCAGTTGCTCCAATGGACCCATCGACTTTACCTGCCTCAATTGCTGACGAAAATCCTCCAATGTATATGAATCCTTCTGAAGCTTCTTTTCAAGCTCAATGGCCTCCTCCTGTGTATAGGCATTCTGTGCCTTCTCTATCAGAGAAAGCAAATCCCCCATCCCCAGAATGCGGGAGGCCATCCTGTCAGGAAAGAATGGCTCCAAAAGATCCAGTTTCTCGCCAGTGCCTATAAACTTTACAGGCTTTCCTGTCACCTCTCTTATCGAAAGCGCAGCGCCGCCCCTTGCATCTCCGTCCATCTTTGTAAGAATAATGCTGTCGATTCCAACCTTTTGGTCAAACTCCTGGGCCATGGTAACCGCATCCTGGCCTGTCATGGCATCCGCCACGAGTATAACCTCATGGGGAAGGATTTTTTTCTTTATCTGCACAAGCTCATCCATCAACTCTTTGTCCACATGAAGCCTTCCTGCGGTATCTATGATAACAGGATTCATACCATTCTTTTCCGCTATCTTAAACGCATCCCTGCAAACCCTCTCTGCCCTGTCTGCGCTGTGATCCAAAAAGCAATCCACGCCAAGGCTGTCGGCTAATACCTTTAATTGATCCCTTGCCGCCGGTCTCTGTACATCCGCAGCAACCAGCATCGGCCTCCTCCCGTCCTTCTTGAACATACTGGCCAGTTTTCCTGCTGTGGTAGTCTTTCCTGATCCCTGAAGGCCAACCATCATTATAACCAGCGGAGGATTGGGCGGCATCTGGATCTTGCTCTGATGCCCTCCCATCAAGTCAATCAACTCCTGATGTACAATCTTTATTACCTGCTGGCCTGGGGTAAGGCTCTTCAGCACCTCCTCCCCAACCGCCTTGGAGCTGATCCTCTCAATAAAACCCTTGACAACCTTGTAATTTACATCCGCCTCCAAAAGGGCAATCCTTACCTCTTTCAGGGCCTCGCCGATATTCTTCTCAGTGAGCTTCCCCTGCCCCCGAAGCCTCTTTAATATCCCCTGCAGTTTATCCGAGAGATTGTCGAGCATGTCATTTTTCCCCTAATGATAAAATCGCCATAAAATAGTAAATTTTATACAATTCTTTTGCTTATGTCAAGTTTTAAATGGAGTTTTCAGCAACTCTCATTATGGCGCTTTTTGACACAATATATAATATCTATTCTATCTTAATATACAATATATGGCATGGAAATTGGTCATATTGAGAATTGCTGTGGAGTTTTATTTTAAAGAAACTCAACCACCGTGTTTTTTGTCATGTGTTGATTCATCAAGATCGAGCATCTTGACCCCTGATATATATTCCGTGCTGATCACCCTTGTAGCGTTTGTGAGTTTGCTTACTACCTGTTTTATTCGGTCCACCTCTTTCAATATGATATCTACCTTGTGAATCAACCTTTCATCAGCGCCTGCAATGGATGTCTTTAACATCTCTGCGTTTGCAGAAATAGAACATAGAGGATTGTTGATTTCATGGTTTACGCTCACTGCAACCTGGGCCAGTGTTTCCAGTTTCCTGGCCTCAGTTAGCCTCTCATGCATCTCCTTCATCTTGAGAAGCGATTTCACCCTGGCAAGAAGCACTTCGTTATTTACGGGTTTCTTTATATAATCATCCGCCCCAAGCTCCAATCCATATATCTTGTCTCTTGTGTTGCCCCTGCATGTGACCATGATCACGGGGATTGTCTTGGTCTCCTCAATGTTCTTTAATCTTTTGCATACCTGATATCCATCCATCTTGGGCATGGAAAGGTCAAGCAAAACCAGATCCGGCAGTTCCTTCAAAATCAATTGAATCCCATCTAAACCATTCTCTGCAGAACCAACTTGATAACCCTGATCCTTCAAAATCTTCCTGTATAGATACACCATATCCTTGTTGTCATCTACCACTATGATCCTTTTGCCTTTTATTGCCTCGTCAATGCTTAATGTCATCAGTCAACCTTCCTTCGGCCAATATCTGTTTCTTATCCCCATTTGAATATATAAGGGTTACAGTAGGATGAAACACAACAAAATCCTGATGGAAAGGCGTCCTCACATTGCCGCCAAAACTGCTGTTGTCTCCCAGCGCTATATGGATCGTGCCAAGTATCTTTTCGGACTCAAGGATATTGTCGGGCCTTGATGCCCTGTCATTAGTGCCTATGCCCAACTCTGCGATATTCCTGTAATTGCGGTCCTTGTCTAAAAACCTTTCCAGTTCAGCGGCATAAGCATCATAACCTTCAACCCCTGTGGCTTCACCCTTTTCAATAAAAAGCGTTACCTGCGATTCGAGTCTCATGGCAGGCCCCCACTCCATCACAAGCCTGCCTTCGGTTGTCCCTGCCTCAGGCGGAAGAAAGACCTCGCCGGCAGGCAGGTTTCCGAATGACCCTGGCTTTGTCAAGATTCCCGTATCCTCATGAACAGGAACACCTCTCAAGCCCATCTTTAAATCCGTCCCGTTAGGGGCATGTATTTCAACCTTTTCCGCAGGCCTTATAAGCCCGGCAATAATCCTGGAAAGTTCGGCGACCTTCTCCCAGTCTGCTGTCATAGCTGTATCGAACATCCCGCAGTCAAAAAGCGGCATGCTTGCGTATCTTACCTTAAAGAGCCTGGTCAAAAAATCCCTGAACCTCGTATGACTTGTTGAATAGTAAGACAGGCCAATAACTGCGTCAACAGGCTTTGCGCTATGTTTTACAAAAATGTCCTCCGCCCTGGCGATCTCACCCGGGTTAAGCGACTTTGATAAAAATCCAGACCAGAGGCCCTCGCTTTTTAAACACTCTACAGGATCTTTGCCAAATGCAGCCTTCCATAACTCCTCAGGAGGTTCTTTGCCATGTCCACCTGTTGAATCAAAAACAACCTTATTTACGCCAACCCCGGCAGGCGCCAATCTTTCAATCAAACTGACGAGATTAGCCATATCTTTCTTACTTTCCAAAAAGCTGGAAGGCATTTTTCCCCCGTGTCCGGCCTTATCTGTAAAGACCATAACCGTCTCGCCGGATTTGACACCCAGATTTTGAGTATAAAGCCGGTTAATCGCTGTTTCCATAGCCCTATCTTTCATCATCTGAAAATCCCCTTTTCGTATCAGTTAAGCTTGATGTCCCCGTAAAAAGTCTAAAACGTCCCTAAAAATAATTTTAATATTATAAATCTGATGTCTATTTTGACGATATAATCTTGGTTTTTTAGCATAGAAATTACTTTTTACGAGGCCATCAAGCTTGCCACGGAGGGCAGCAGACATCACGGAGTTATTAATTTTCTCAGTGCCTCCGTGTCTCCGTGGTGAACTATTACCTTTTTCCTAAAAGAACTAATTCATAAATGCCGCACAGCACGGCTAAAATCCCCTAAATAATCGCCTGTCGCCTATGGTTCGGCAGTTTTGCATGCCACAACCATAATCTCGATCTCGTCCAGATCGAGCGCCCTTCTGCCCCAGTTCCCTGCGGTTCCACCCCAGATGTTTAGCACAGACATGCCGGCGAGATAAAAGAGCAGAATAAGTTCTGTTGGCACAAAAGCCCTCTCTCTAACCGCAATGGAAGACATCCCTTCTCGCGGTGGACATTCTGAAGACTCAACCATACTCAAAGGGTCAAAGCGCCCCTCAGCTATATCCTTATTCGTGTGCCTGCGAATCATGTAAGTTGCGTTGAGAAGGGTTATATATTGCAGCCATGACCCGCCTTGGGCTGTTCTTTTGATGAGAACCTTTTGATAAGGACAGGGCGTGGCACTTATTCATTTGGTCAATTTTGTAAAGGGGCTCTATTATCATGTCATTTTATGCGATAAAGGCTCATGCATATAATATAAGTATTTTAAATTCAGGTATATTTTATGTCAAATACTAAAAATGATGGCATCGTAAAAAGTAACCCCCATGATCTATTGATCACAACGAAGAGTGAAAATGAATAAAAACAAAGTATTGTTCGACCATTTTCATATAAACCTTGATGATGAAAAACCAAGATTATATCGCCAAAATATATA
>JAFGSM010000146.1 GCA_016934595.1 bacterium
ATGGATATTAAATATGCGAAGGAGATCTTTAAATGCAAAATAAATCTGTGCAGCAAACCCTTGTATTGATAAAACCCGATGCTCTGCTCTATTCATTGACCGGTTTCATTATAGAGCGTATATCTGCTGTCCTTAATCCGGTTATTGCCGCATCAAAGGTGGTAAAAGTAACAAGGGAATTGGCGGAGGCGCATTACAAGAATATCAAAGACAAACCCTTTTTTGAAACGACAATCGATTATATCATGGGAGAACTCCACTATCCCGATCAGCCTGAAAAAAGGCGGGTCATGGCCATTGTTTATGAAGGCCCGCAAATCGTAGAGGGAATCAAGAAATATTTCGGGCCTACCAAACCCAGGGACTGCAAGAGACTTGCCAAGGAAAAGGGGATTATAACATTAAGGTCACAACTCAGCTATACTGATTTTTCCGTTAATCAGGAGGAATTGATAGATAATGCAGTCCATGCATCCGAGGACATAAAAGAGGCTGAAAGGGAAATAAAGCTCTGGTTCGAGCCGGGTGATTTCCCTGCACAGCACAGGCTTTTTCCCTATGTGGAATCCGATGAGCATTTCTACTTTTTAAACGATCTGTCTGCCGCAAACGGTTTCAAGATCGTTTCCTCCTATCAAAAGGGGGAAAAATGCATAATAGCCCCCGGATGCCTGGTCTGGAAAACGGATTATATGGTTATCTGCGCTTACAGGGATGGAAAAGCTGACATGTCCCAGTCTATTAATCACACGATTGCTAAATATACACTCAAAACCATTTAAAGGGTATTGAAATGTCCAAACAGAAAATCTTTCTTATGATAAAGCCTGATGGTATGGAAATGGAAGATGTTATTATGTCCATGATAGAGCCTATTGCCAGTATTGTCTCATCGAAGATCTATGATCCCGCGGACATGGAAAAGATAAAAAGGCTTTATGCAATGCACAAGGGGGCATTCTTTTATGAAAGGCTTCTTAAATTCTTCAGGGGCAGGCCCATCAAGGTCTTTCTTTTAGAGGAAAAGGAAGGATATAAATACAGGAAGAATTTTATTGAAGATATCGTGGAGCTTATTGGGGATACTGACCCTTCCAAGGCGAAACCTGGAACGATCAGAAGCATAAGCAAAGACTCTTTGGCACAATCCATAGCAGAGGAAAGGGCAGTAAACAATATAGTTCACAGGTCCAGAACTGCCGAAGAGGCAAAAACCGAGGCCGCCATCTTTTTTGACGACATATAAAAACCTTTCAACCACTTAGCATCTTCAAAATAATATAACGCCCAATGTCATTAAATCAAGAAAACAAACTATAAAACAGGAAAACCGGCAAAATTGTCTCAACCCCTCAATATAACTGACCAGGAAATTCTCAGATATCATCTGGGCGGTAAGATTGGTTTGGATTTGACTAAAAAACTTGCGGACAAAAGGTCACTAAGCATTGCCTATACACCTGGTGTTGCCAGGCCTTGCCTTATTATAAAAAATGACCCTGACTCTGTTTACAAATATACATCCAGAGGAAATCTCGTAGCAGTTGTAACGGATGGCTCTGCTGTCCTCGGCTTAGGTGATATAGGCCCCAAGGCGAGCATCCCAGTGATGGAAGGAAAGGCCGTGCTTTTCAAATCCTTCGCAGGGATAGATGCCTGGCCTGTGCCCCTGGAAAACTGCCGCAAATACGGAAATGAAGGATCTACAGATATCGGCAAGCTTGTAGATGTAGCTGCAAGTCTTGCAGGGATGTATGGAGGCATCAACCTGGAGGATATCGCCGCGCCCGCCTGTTTCGAGGTGGAGGAAAGGCTGCAAAGAATTGTAGACTGCCCTGTATTTCATGATGATCAGTGGGGAACAGCCATTATCACCCTGGCGGCGCTTAAAAATTATGCCCTTTTGACAGGGAAAAACATGGAGGAACTTAATATAGTAATCAATGGCGCGGGAGCGGCAGGGATCAGGATCGCTGAGACTTTAAGATCAGAGGGCGCCGGCACCCTTTTATTGCTGGATAGTCATGGTGTCATCAATAAACGCCGTCATGACCTCAATCTTTACAAAAAGGCATTTGCAGTCAACACTACTAAAACAGACCTGGCTGATGCCTTGAAGGGAGCAGATGTTTTTATCGGTGTGTCCTGTCCTGGTCTTGTCACTAAAGATATGGTAAATTCAATGGCCGAATGCCCCGCCATATTCGCCATGGCCAACCCTGAGCCGGAAATCACTCCGCAGGAGGCATCCAAGGCTATGGGCAAAAGACCGTATATAATGGCAACCGGAAGATCGGACTATCCGAATCAGATAAACAATGCCCTTGGATTCCCCTACATATTCCGTGGGGCCCTTGATACCAAGGCCAGGCGTATAAGCATGTCCATGAAAAAGGCCGCATCTGAAGCATTGGCCCGTTTGGCGCAAATGGAAGCGCCGGACTATCTCAAAGATGCATATCCAGGCGAGAAGCTCTCTTTCGGTTTCGACTATATCATTCCAAAACCTTTCGACCGGAGGCTGCTGGTGGAGGTCTCCTATGCAGTGGCTGATGCAGCATGTCAAGAAGGCGCAGGCTCTGTGACAGATCTGTCCAACTACCGGCTGTATCTTGAGGCCCTCGCCTATACATCAGAAGAAGATATAAGTTTCCCTTTTATAATAGAACGTTTCTGCCAATTTGGTGATCAGCATACAATATGTGTGGGCAGAAAGCCTGATGGGACAAAAGAATCGTTTCTCTGCGATCCTCAATTCATGGACAGTTTTATAAACGATGAAAGCATCCCAGGCAGGCAGATCAACCTGTATTTAAAAAAGGGGAAACTGGTCAAGGTATCTGCCTGACCCTGTTTTTTCCGTATTTGAAACTCTCTCTACTTTTGCACTTTTTGTGTAACATCATGAAAATATTGACAAATTATGTTGTTTTGTTTGATCACATATCTTATTGAAAAATATATCTTATTTAAAAAAAGTGCAAAAACAGAAACTCTGATATTTTATCAAAATGGCGACTTGACACGATGGTTTGACGGGCACGCTTGGTTTGACACGACTTGTTTGTTTTAATAGAATGGAGACAGAAATATAGCCTTTTCCATGAAAATACATTTTCATTCATGGGGGTGGCCAATGTATTTTTGGCCATGAGGGTTTATTAGAATTTTTATTGTATTTTCCCAGGAGGTGAAGAAATGATAGGCAAACAAATCCGCCTTGAACGGATAATGGATAGAAATTCCAGAAGAACAGTCATTGTCCCTATGGACCACGGGATTACAATGGGGCCTATACCCGGCCTTGCCAAAATGAAAGATACCGTTGACCAGGTGGCGGCAGGCGGCGCCAATGCAATCATCATTCATAAAGGCGTGGTGGAATCCGGGCACCGCGGTCATGGATCTGATGTAGGTCTGATCATTCACCTTTCAGGAAGCACAATTCTGGCCCCTGACCCAAATGCAAAGGTATTGGTCTGTTCCGTAGAGGAAGCGATCAGGCTGGGCGCTGATGCGGTTTCCATCCATGTGAACCTCGGATCTGATGACGAAAAGGAGATGCTCAAAGACCTGGGTTCTACGGCAAAGATCACCCATGACTGGGGCATGCCTTTGGTTGCGATGATGTATACAAGGGGTCCGAAGATAAAAAACGAATATGAACCAAAGGTGGTCAAACATGCGGCCAGAATCGGGGCGGAACTGGGCGCTGATATTATAAAGGTGGTTTATACAGGCTCCCCTGAAACGTTCTCAGAGGTGGTTGAAGGCTGTTTTGTCCCTGTGGTGATAGCCGGCGGAGAAAAGATGGAGACTGACCGGCAGGTAGTGGAAATGGTCAAAGGCGCCCTGGATGCAGGTTCATCAGGCGTATCTATAGGAAGAAATGCCTTCCAGCATAAAAATCCCAAAAAAATCGTCTGGGCCATCAGCCAGTTGGTTCATTATAACTGGTCTGTAGAGCAGGCCCTCGATTATCTGGAGACAAAGGATGAATAAAAAGGTATGGGTCAAGGCGGTCCCCTGGGACAAATCCATTGTCACTACAGCGCTGGAAAACGGCGCTGATGCAGTCTATGTTGACAAGGGAGATGTTGAAAAGGTGAAATCCCTCGGCAGGATTCAGACGGTTGCGGAAGGGGCTGGCGACCTGAAAATCGGACAGGACGTTGTGGAGTGGGAGATAAAGGGAAAGGCGGACGAGGAGGCCATTATATGCCAGGCAAAGGAAAAGATTGTAATTGTGCAGACAACCGACTGGACGATCATCCCTCTTGAAAACCTTATTGCGCAGACAAACGGCCTGATTGCACAGTCAGGCAATCTTGATGAGGCAAAAACAGCCCTCTCGATCCTGGAAAAGGGTGTGGATGGCATATTGACAACCACACGGGACTGGCAGGAGGTAAAGAGGATCATAAAATTTGTAAAGGGCGGACATCAGCAGATACCCCTTCAAAAGGCGGTCATTAAACAGGTAAAAATACTGGGCATGGGCGACCGTGTTTGCGTGGATACATGCACCAATATGGTGCCGGGACAGGGCATGCTGATCGGCAACAGCAGCGCCGCTTTATTCCTTGTACATTCGGAATCACTGCCAAATCCCTATGTAGAGCCGCGCCCTTTCAGGGTGAACGCAGGGCCTGTGCATGCCTATATAAAAATAGCCGGCAATCGTACAAAATACCTCTCTGAGCTTAAATCCGGAGATGAGGTGCTAATAGTAGATTACAGGGGAGAAACGGAAATTGGCGCTGTAGGCAGGGTAAAGACGGAAAAAAGGCCACTGCTTCTTATAGAGGCCGAGCTTGAATCCAGAATCATATCCACCATCCTTCAAAATGCCGAGACCATAAGGTTAACCAAACCAGACGGGTCGTCCGTTTCTGTGGTTAACCTGAAATCAGGTGACGAGGTTCTATGCTCTGTTGAAACGGCAGGTCGCCATTTCGGAATGAAGATTGACGAGACCATCTCTGAAAAATAAGGGCCTTAATATACATATCCGGACAGAGGCCAGGCATATCTGGCGGATAACGGGGATTTTTGAGGGCTATGATGGCCTTGCTGTCGTAAGGACAATAGACAGGGAAAAAGGCATGATAGAGCTTTTAAGTTCAAAGGATCAGGAAGATGAACTAAGGGAAATGCTGGAAAACCTATCCAAGGAAATCACTATTATCGTGCTGGACTAATCGGGCATGATCATGATGGCCTCGTAAAAAGTCGCCGAACCTGTCGCTCCTGCTAAAGCCGGAGACCAGAACAACTTTATAGTATCTATTTTCGATATAAACCCAAATGCCGCTTTGCGTAAACATTAAGCATGAAAACAAACATCAAGATTTATTTTAGATACAAAACACTGGCCTGTTTTTTCATACCCTGGCTGGCCTTTGTCTTTACATCCTGTGCCAGGTATCATCCTGCCATTCTGATCAGTTATACAAAAGAAGGCAATGAGGTTTCTATAAAAAAACTCACCAAGGGCGCTGCCCCGTCGTGGTCTCCAGACGGAAAACAGATCGTTTTTCAGGATCAGGGCATATGCATCCTTGATATCGAGACCAAAAAACGGATACAGTTGACAAGCTCAGGGTCGAATCCAGGCTGGTCTCCTAATGGCAAACAGGTCGCATACGTGCATAACGGGATATGGATCTGGGATGATGCATCCCGCGTCCACAGGCTTTTTAGCCACGAAGGAGATCATCCATGCTGGATGCCAAACGGCGAGGCTATCGCCTTTAGCCGTCAAGGGATATGGCTCATGAACACAGACGGATCAAACAAAATAAAACTTGCTGACACAGGGATACCCTTATCCTTTTCTCCTGACGGATTATCCATGCTTATTGAACAATGGCAGCCTGATCAGGTCCTTTTTGGCCTTGCAGAGATAAACCTTGCGAATTCAGAAACAAGACGCCTGACAGACGGCACAAAAGGCTCTTATGCGCCGGATGGCCAATCCATTGTGTATTCCCATGAAGGCATCTGGGCCTATTCCAAAACCAAAAAGGACTCAACCAGAATAGTGATGGACGGATACGATCCCAAATGGTCTCCTGCAGGAGACAGGATCGTATTTTGCGACAGGGGGTATATATGGATCATTGATGCCCCTTACAAAGCAACACCTGTTAAATGGAAGTTCAGATAAAACCGCCATGATACTGGGATCATAAAAAAAGAAGAAAAATATTTAGAACAAGCGGTTATCCGTTTATTTTCATATAAATAAATATGCAAGAGATTCCACAATATTTTACAAAGGTCGTTTCCAGTCTCAAACGAAAAAGGACAGAACTGGCGGATATCTTTTTCGAGAAGAAGATATCCACTATGATAAGCTGTGAAGACCACCGGATAGAAAATATAAATACAGGGATCGATATAGGCGTAGGGCTTAGGATGATCCATAATCAAAAGACCTCTTATGCCTATGCCAACGACATATCAGAGCCATCCCTCAAACGGATGGCTGAATCGCTCACCTGTACGATCAACGCCCCACAGGAGAGGATATCGCTTGATATGAGGCTGGTCATGCCTGCTGACACCTATACTGTCTTAAAACCCTTTGACATCGCCGGCCTTGACTTCAAATCCGGTCTTGTAAGGCGTGCAGACAATGCCGCCAGGGCCATTGATGCAAAAATCAGACAGGTAAAGGTGACATACGCGGAAAGCATCCAGGACATTTACCTTATAAATTCGGAAGGAGAAATGATTGAAGAGTGGCGTCCAAGTCTTATATTTATTGTCCAGGTTGTCGCTGCCAAAGGACGGACAATACAAACAGGCTTCGAGGCAATAGGTGGAAGAATAGGGATGGAATTGTTTGATGATCCGCAGATGCCCGAAAATATAGCCATTAGGGCTGCACAGAGGGCTCTTGCCATGCTGGATGCGGCGCCTGCGCCTACAGGGCCTATGACGGTCGTCATATCTTCGGAAGCGGGGGGCACCATGATCCACGAAGCTATCGGCCATGGTCTGGAGGCAGACCTGGTTCAGAAGGGTGTGTCGGTATTTTCCAACCGTCTGGGCGAAAAGGTGGCCTCTCCTGTAATCACCGTTATAGATGACGCCACAATCCCCGGCAAAAGGGGATCCTTCTGTTTTGATGATGAAGGCACCCCGGCTCAGAAAACCGTACTTGTCGAAAAGGGTATGCTAAAGGGTTACATGTATGACCGTCTCACAGCTATAAAGGCAAAGACGGCATCAACAGGAAACGGACGCAGGCAATCATACCAGCATGTACCCATACCCAGAATGACAAACACCTTTATAGCGCCTGGCTTTTCCCCCCCTGATGAGATTATCGCATCAACATCCGAGGGATTATTTGTAAAAAAGATGGGCGGAGGCCAGGTAGATACCGTAAGCGGTGATTTTGTATTCGAGGTCAATGAGGGCTATCTTATTCGCAAAGGCAAAGTCACCACCCCTGTCAGGGGGGCGACCCTTATTGGAAACGGTCCGAAAATTCTCCAGGATATCGACATGATCGGGAACGACCTGGGTTACCAGATTGGAACCTGCGGAAAGGACGGACAGGCAGCCCCTGTCTCCGATGCACAGCCTACCTTAAGGATTAAGCAGATCGTGGTCGGCGGCCAGGATATAGTAAAATAGCCTTGTGACAGGGCGTTCAAATTCTGTCAGGTTATTTAAAAATCTGATGATACGCCCTCTTTTTAACTATGAATCCTTTCTTTAAAAAATCCCTTAATCTGCCCACCAGGGTCTCACATCAACCTTAAACTCCATCTTGGCATATCCGCTCCTTCTGTCGCTGAATATGATCTCCACATTATAAATGCCTGGAAAATGTGTAAGTAATGTCCAGTTCATGAACCCGTATTCGGTATTTTGATAAATATATCCGATATTACTCGATGCATACAGGGTATCACCGTCAGGGTCAGTGACCTTTATGTCGGATGATGATAAAACGATCTCCTGGCCTGCCCACGCAGTTAAAAGGGATTCAGGGCATTTTATGATGGCAGGGGGATGGTTTCCAGGAGGGTATAAACAGTTTATAGTAAAATCAGCATAACCCGGGCCACCATGTTTATCAATGCAGACAACCTTTACATCAAAGTTATATGAATATTTGGGTGTACAACTGAGTAAACCTCGCATCAACTCCGAAGTAACACCACACCATGCGTTTATCGGACACCCTGTTATTAATTCATTCGCCAGGATACCATTTACATAGATATAAAAATCGTAACTGAGATAGTCCATATCATCCCTTATCTTGTTCCCTGAAATCATCGGAAGATGAGCATAACGGGGGTCTTCATCAGACGGGCAAAGAGAAAAAATAAAGCAATCCGGATCTATGGCCGTCATCTGGTATTCGAATTTTTCCCCGAGATAACAGATCTTGTCAAAAGCTTCTATAATATATGGAGGATAATTCTCAATCGGATAGTTGGCTACTGAAATCGGGAATGTCTCATAAGCATATTCTGGCCAGCTTCCTACCCAAATGGTCAGGATTATATCCTCAAATGCTTGAGGTGTGAAATCAATAACGGCAATATTAGGCCAGAATGTGAACCCTGCATTATAAAGTGCGCCCTCAAATGCAGTGACAACATCTGGTCCCCAAAATGGCGCGCCGTAAACAGCCGAAACATCAGCGGCGTTTCTGTAGACGGGTATATAAGTTGGCATTCCGTCGACAGGATTAATCTCCAAAGGTGGGATTAACTGTCCGTAAGAGCCAAGTCCATTAGTTGAGCCGTTCCATTCAAGTGGCAGGTTAATGCCGCTTGTGGGAATAAAATTAACGAATGCAGGGTTGGGATACATAGGATTGTCAGGATCGCCCGGTGTCCCGGAAGCGTTGAATCTAAAATCCTCCCTGGCAAATATCGGCGCAGATGGATAGATGATAAACTCGCGGCCCATAGCAGCGCTAATGCCTGAATCAGGCTTTAGATAAGATGGATGATTAGGATCAAAGCTATTGGGATCAGCGCCCTGCTCAAGCCAGTATGCCTTAATCACATCAGGATCGGTCTCAAAGATTTCAGCAGGATTTGGTGGATTGTATAGAGGATCCCCAGGCATGCGATCGTTTGCATCCATAAGCAGAAGATCCATAACGCTTACCGCACCGCCAGAAGCCGAATATTCGGCAAGGAAAAGATAGCGATAACACTTGAAGATTTGGGCATAGCGTGCTCCGATTGGGAAGAGATAGGGTTTGCCGGTAAACTCACCCGGTCTCGCCCGAACAGAATCGGTTTGATCAAAACTGAATCTTGCATCGTTCAGATCGATGCTGTCTGCTTTTGTTATATACCAATCCGATTTTGCCGAAATCCCGTCGAAATTGTAAACTGCATCTTTAAAAGGCTTATAAAGATCAATCCCGCAATCATGCCAGTTAAAAGGATACTGGAAATCCTGATAACTATTCCCGACAAAAGCGCCAAACTTTATGGACTGACAGGGAAAGGCATTGACACTGCTTGCCGCATTAAATGCTATGCCCTGTGCTGATTTAGACAATTCCGGGAAATCCCACAGCCCCTGGGCAACGGCTGTAGATGAAAGGGAAATAAGGGATAGGATGAAGATAGCGCAGGTCAGAAAAAACTTTATTGTATGTCTCATATCATATAATACCACGCCTTGAGGCAGTTTATAAAGATACCTGCACATCATGGCCGTAAATATAATTGTATCTAATTGCTCAATATGTTATGGGAAACTATGCTTCTAAA
>JAFGSM010000147.1 GCA_016934595.1 bacterium
AGGGTTTAATATCTTATCTTATCTTATCTTATCTTATCTTATCTTATCTTATCTTATCTTATCAATAACACTATCTGCCGGATCACTTGCCAATGCCAATGAAGCGCATATAGAAAAGACCTTTAAATTCGCACAACCCGAGATAAAAATTAAGGAGGGATATACGTTTGTAACGGTAAAAGACATCCCTTTATACGGGACTCAAGGGGAACCCGTCCTTCCGGTCAAGACCGTCCGTTTATTGATACCTGCCGGAAGGGATATAAAAAATATCCATGTACATCCCGGGGCAAAGGGTACTATGAAAGGTCAACATACCATAGCACATGGGCAAAAAAACTTCCCCATGCATATCAGGTATGCCATAGATGAAACCCCGCCTAATGAGGCTATCTACCATTCGCATAAGCCATTTCCCGGAGCCCTGTATTCAGATTTTACTATACAGAAGAAGATGGGGTACAGGATACTCATTCTCAATCTGCATCCGGTAGAGTATATCCCTGCCGCTGGAAAGATTTCCTACTATGAGGAGCTGAGAGTTTCAGTTGAGACCTGCACTGCCAAGACCGTTGCGGAAAAGGTCAAGGTAAGGGAAAGTGAAATGGACCGCTCAGAGATATCGAGGCTGGTAGACAACCCCGAGGCATTATCCTCCTGTGATGTTTCCTATGATCAGCCTGCCGTCAGTCTACTGGCAGGAAATCAATCTCAATCTGTGATCCCCTTGTCAGGGGGTTCATTTCTTGACCCCTCCAAAGGTTATCAATATATAGTAATCACAAATCAGGCACTCAAAGATGCCGGCACGGATTATACATTCCAGGACCTCCTGGCGCACAGAAAGATGTGGGGCATCCAGACCGATGCCAATGCCGTCTTCACAGTAGAATGGATCGATGCCGTTTATGACGGCACCCGCCCGGATGGCACATCAGACCTTGCTACCAAGATCCGCAACTTTATCACAGACGCATACAATACCTGGGGCACCCAGTATGTCCTTTTAGGGGGCGATGCAGACGGCGCTGATGCAGGAGGGGAAAGCGGGGACAATATTGTGCCTGCCAGATATCTTTATGGTATATATTTTAAAAAGACTCTTGTCACGCCTCTTTTCATCCCTTCCGATTTATATTATGCCTGTCTTGACGGCACATTTGACAATAATGGAAACGGGGTCTATGGGGAGATCGATGACGGCGATGGCGGCAATGATGTGGATATGCTGGCAGAGGTTTTTGTGGGACGTGCGCCCGTAGATTCCGAAGGAGAGCTGTCAAACTTTGTTCGAAAGACCATACAATATGATAATCATTGGCCTACAGAACCCTATCTTAATGATGCGCTTCTGGTTGGTGAAAAATGGACAGATGACATTCCTGGCAATGGCTGGGTCTTAAGCGAGCAATTGATAGGAATCTGTGATGAAGGCGGATATCACACAGATGGCATACCGGCAGACTGGGACATAGAGAGGTTATATGATAATGACCCCAATATTCCTAATCCTCCAGGTGAAGTACTATATGAAGATCATTTCGTACCAAAGATCAACAATGATATTCATTTGGTAAATGTTATGGGACACGGGAATGAAAACAGTTTTATCAAAAGGGATAATCCTGATCTAGGGCTTTTGCATAACGCGAAATATTGTTTGATCTATTCACAGTCCTGTTTTAATGGCTCATTTGATAACTTAGAGGTTATTGGCAACGAATTAGATTTTTACACAAAGTTTAAAGCCGTCGACTGTATTGCCGAGCATTTTTTAGCTGATGAACATGGTGCATTTGCCTTCATCGGCAATTCCAGATTTGGTTTATACAGCAAGATCTCATTAAACAGCCCGTCACAGAGCTTTAACCGGGAGTTTTATGACGCCATTTTCTCTGAACAAAGGGCTATCCTCAGCATGGCTCATCAGGATTCCAGGGAGGATTGCATAGGGCTTGCGATAGTGGATACCGACTACAGGCTGTGTTATTATGAGCTTACCCTCTTTGGCGACCCTGCTGTAGAGGTTGCCATTAATCCTCAGCCTGAGGTTGTATATGATAAGCATGAGATAGCCGAAGCGACAGGGGATGGGGACGGATATATGGAACCCGGTGAGACCATAGATATGTGGGTCTCTCTGATAAACAACATAGCGCATGTAACCCCTGAGACAGCGGTAATTTTTTCAACAGACAGCCCGTATATAACGATCACCGATATGTGTTCCTATTTTGGCGTTATCCCTGCCTATGGAACGAAAACTGCGCAGGATAACTTCACCTTTAATGTCAACCCCTCCTCCCCGCCTGATTTCACAGCCACCTTTCATCTTGATATTGTAAATGCTCAAGCCGGCATCACATATGGCACAGATACCTTCGATGTCAGGTTAAAAGAGGTAAAAAGCGTGACAGGCAAGGTCCTGGATGGAAAAGGCAGGCCGGTCCCTAACGTGCGTATAAAATACTACCTCAAGCGTTTTTATAATGACATGGAAAGCGGCGCATCAAACTGGGACCCTGATCCCAATTGGGCGCTCATCACATCAGATTCTCATAGCCCAACCCATTGCTGGACAGACAGCCCTTATGGAAATTTCAAGAAAGGCTCGGTTTCCTCTCTTGACATGGATAACCCTATTTATATTGGTCAGAAAGGGACATTGCGCTTCTGGCACCATTACAACACAGATCCTCCTTCTTATCTTGCTAAAAATATTTTAAAGGTAAATCTCACCTCTGAAAATAACAATAAGGACATTATGGAATATAAAGGCACAAACCTGTTGTGGAAGAATGCGGAACTTCCGCTGACTGACTATTGTGACACCAATATAAGAATAAAATTTATTCTTGAAAGTCCATCTACTGCGCAGGCCGCAGGCGATGGATGGTATATCGACGATGTATTTATTGGCGAAAATCTTGGTTATTGTGTCACAGATCCTAACGGGAGTTACAGGATAAACGGCCTTTTGCCCGACCCGGATCACGAGTATATGCTCTATGCAGACACACCTTCAGGTGATACGCTATCCCAATCCATCATAATCGCCAATGATATCATAAACCTCAATTTTACATTTGAGCAGCCTGATATAGGGGCGGATGTGACTTTAATAGAGGGATATATGACAAGCGGTAAAAATTGTGTCAAAGAGATCACCATAGAAAATAGCGGTGATACAGATTCCCAATTTATTCTATGCACAGGTGAAAAAGAGGATGGGGAATGGAGAAGGCGTGTAATCATCGACGACCCTTATGACAACCCGAATAGAATAGATATCTCTGTTGTTGAGGCCGCAATAGATCCGGAGAACCTATGCATAATAATGAGCATATCATTGCATCGTCCACTTCCGGATATAAACCCCTTCGATGGCGGAGTTCTCTATTTAGACACCGATCAGAACCCAAGCACAGGCCTTTCTGCCGGATCATCTGTCGGAGCAGAATACATCCTCGACTTTTATCCTTGTAATGACTCTTATGCGTACATAAATATGAAGAGCGCCTTGAATAACGATATCCTGGGAATCCTGCCGGTTTTCATAAACCAGGCCAGTGACCAATTCATCTTTTCAATACCTCTCAGGCTCATAAAAGATGACGGGCGTATAAATATGTATGGAATGTTTTATACTAGAATAGGTACCTATTTTGCTAAAGACTGGATCCCCAGCTTAAACGGCTATGCCACGATCAATCCTGATGGCGTATGGCTCTCGGCGGTTCCCACCCAGGGGACAATACAGCCATCCTCCTCATTGCCGGTTAATATCTTTATGGATTCTGCCCGTGATCCAAACAATCCATTGTCCCCCGGGATATACGAAGGGATGGTGGCAGTAAGCGGCCTCAATCCCAATAATGCACATACAACCATCCCCGTAGTGATGAAGGTTTATCCGTCAAATCATGAGATCTGTTTATTTCAAGAGGGATTTGAAAGCGGCATCCTTGATCCGAATATCTGGACACAGGAGACCACAGGGGATGGCTATGTATCTATAAGTTACGGTTCCCATAACGGCTTCTACAGCCTTCGTCTGGGTGCCTATCCAAACGGTGTATCTTCCTATGCCAGGGCAACCCTCAATATAGACCTCTCAAAATACGACAACCCAATACTAAAATTTTATGTTCGTGAGTCTAGTGGCGAGACAGATGGTTACGACGGGGTGTTCATAAGCGATGATGGGACCAACTGGGTGAGTATCTATGACTACAAATACAATTATATTGGTCCCATATACAAAAGGGTATCCCTCGATCTTGCCAGCGAAGCCAAAAAGGCAGGGATGAGTCTCTCGGAAAGCTTCTTCATCAGGTTTCAATATTATGAAAATGAATCTACCTACTGGTCTAATAATCTCTATTCCATAGATGACATTGAGATCGTTTATGAGCAAAGCTACATGAAACAGACAATATTCTTTGAGGACTTTGAATCTGGAACCTTTGGGCAGCCTAATTGGAATATGGGCTGGACCAATGAGGGACGTTTACGTATAAACAGCTATGCACCATATAAGGGAAATTACAGCCTCCTGCTTGATGATTATCTGTCAAACTGGATATTTTCCTATGCAGATGCATGGATCTGCATCGACTTAAGCGGTTATGAAGGCATTGATTTGGATGTCTTTGTGAGGGAGTTTAATGATGAAACCAACAACCTCGGCGACACAGGGGATGGCATATTCATCTCAGACGATTGGAGACGTTTGGGGAAAAAGGTGTGTGACTATAGCCTGATTGGAAATGCATACAAAAATATAAATATAGACATTGATAAGGAAGCAGAGTATGCAGGTATAACGCTCGGCGAGGCATTCAGGATATATTTCCAATTCTACGGCAGATGTCCCATCCCAAACGATGGATATGCGATCGATAATGTGAGGTTAATCAATCATGCCTATAATGGATTAATGATAGGTGATTGCAGCAAATCCGAAATCCCCCTTTATTTTAAAATCCATACAGAGGATTTATCCAATCCCAACCAGCCTGCCAATTTTTCCTGGGACGAGGTCACATCCAGCCAGGTAGATTCTTACTCCAATCTCGATTATGAGCTTGAATTCACAACTTATGCGAATTCTAATTACAGCGGACGTATTTACTATACCTACAAGGACAGGAAATGGACAAAGACAACACAGCTTTCCGTTCAGGCAAGGATGGGGTGCCAATCTACATTTTCTGGCCAGCATGACCTTGTGCATCTCCAGATACTAGATGAGACTACAGGAAATATAGTAAAGGACTGGCATGTAAACACGCCTTCTAATCCAAACACATGGATATGGGGGATAGTGAATGAGACAGTGTCCGGGCTTGATCCATCACACCTATACGCAGTGAGGCTGTATGCCTATGACAATTGGAATCTCCAAAAGGTCATCTGCCGGTGGGAATATGTGAATGTCTCAGGGGAATAAGCCAGGATAAAGGAATATATGTAACATTTAATCTACCACGGAGGCACTGAGAATGCGGAGTTCTCTTTAGAACGCATATAGATTTTATATTTTCTTTAAGCTTCTTTCTAAAGTTATTTCTCAGCGGCTCAGTGCATCCGTGGTGAACTGTTACGAATATTATAAATAATCGAAACCTTAGACTCACAAAGAGACATGAAAATTATCTTTTTTATAATCCCGGCGAAGATTTTCAGATGAAGGATATTTAAACACAAAAACCCTTGTGTTAAAACAGGGACTGACAGGGGTGAATAATGAATAACATGAGAAACAGGAATCCTTTCGAAGTGTTATCTTTAGATATTATCGTGCTTGTTTTCTTGTGCATATTAGCACTGGTCTTTCCATCAGCCAGGGTAACCTTTGCAAAAACCCTGGAGGTAGGGCCACCCGGATCGGGTTATAAATATTCTGATATCGGATTAGCCGTTTATTATGCAGAGGACGGGGATGAAGTGCTCGTC
>JAFGSM010000148.1 GCA_016934595.1 bacterium
CTATTCAAAGCGGATAGTTCGCGGCCTTTTAAATATCCTTCCAGTCCCTGAATCGTCAGAATATATAGGATAGGGGGCAGAAAAATGCATACAAACAATACCTTGAAAGGAAAAGATTTCATTTATCAATAGAAAAGTATCCGGCACACAAAAATCGGCCGAATCTTCTCTTCCCCTCATTCAGTTTTTGACGATCTCTTTATTTCTTCCAATATCTTTCTGGCCTCGCCGGCCCCCTTGAAATCCGCGTCAAGCGCCAGAGCCTTTTCCAGTTGATCCCGTGCCGCATCCGGTTTGTCGATCTTGTAGTAGGCCATGCCCAGGTGATAATTAATCACGGCATTGTCCGGTTGGAGTTCAACGCTGTCATTAAGTTCTGAGACGGCATTCAGATAACTGCCTTTCAGGTAGTAAATCCAGCCGAGCGTATCCATCACACCGGCACTTTTGGGCGCCTGTTCTTTTGCGATCTGGGCATATTGCAGGGCCTCATCGATGTTACCGCCTCTTTCTGCAAGGTTCCAGGCAAGGTTATTTGCCGCAGGAGCAAAGTCTTCCTTGATCTCAAGGGCCTTTCTGTAATAGCCCTCGGCCTTTTCACCGTCACCCTGCTGGTCATAAATGGTACCCAGCGCCATGTATCCCGCTAAAAAATTAGGATTCTTCTTCAGGATATCTTCGTATTGATTTATGGCCTCATCCATTCTCTTCTCGCTGATATAGATCCGGGCCAATGCCACATAGGGCGTGAAGACACGAGGTTCGGTCTCTATCGCCTTTTTAAAATGCTCCTCTGCATTTTTGAGATCTCTCTTTGCAAGAAATATGTTTCCCTGAAGATCCTCTATATTTGCTAGGACCACTGGCTCATCCGCCGATTTTCTCTTCTGTTCCTCACATACCCTCAAGGCGTCATCAAACTTCTTCTCCCTGATATGCATACCCACAATCAGCCCCAAGGCGTCCAGCTGCCGCGGATTCAGTTCAAGGGCCTTATCAAAGCTTTTCATCGCATCTCCTGGCCGCTTTGTGAGATTGTAGACAAGGCCAAGCTTTACATATCCTGAAGAATAATCGGGATTGAGTTCCAAGGCCGTTTTGTAGGCCGATTCTGCACCCTCGGTATCCTTTTCCAACATCTTCAGGTTCCCAAGGAGGGCATGGGGTCTGAAATTGCGGGGTGCCATCTCTAATAAAGTATCTATCTGTTCACGCGCCAGGACCTGATTCCTCTCACGAAGGTAGAATTCCGCCAAGAGTAATCGCGCTTCAAAATGGCGAGGGTTCAGCTCAACGGCCTTTACAAGATCCTGCTGGGCAATTTTTGGCTCTCCTTTGCCGATCGACGAAAGGGCCTTGAAATAAAAAGCACTGCTGTTCCGGGGACTCTCACGGGTTACCAAGTCGAGTCGCTCATGGGCCCCCGAAAAGTCCCTCTTGCTGAGTAGTATCCTGCCCTTTATATAATTGGCGCCCAACTGTCCCCCATCTTTTTCCAGGATCTTGTCGACAACCCCTTCGGCAGCCTCTATCTTTCCATTTCGATATTGGAGTTCCGCAATGCTGAGAAGGATGTTTTCGTCCTCCGGTTTGACTGCCAGGGCCTTGTTCATGGCCTCCAGGGCTTGGTCGTAGTCCTTGCGGCGGCTATAATACCCTCCAAGGTTCATGAGCGGAGCGCTCTCTTCTTTTGGGGCAGATTCCACAGACTCCTTATAGGTCTTTTCCGCCTTTTCAAATTCTTTCCGGCTTTCGTAAAACGCCGCCAGAATATTCAGATTCTGGTAATCAGAGCCGGATGCCTCAATCATCTTCTTTAAGGTTTCCTCAGATTCGTCCCACCGGCCTAGCGCCCCGTAGAGACGCGACAATTCCACGTAGGGCACCCGCGAAGAAGATTCCAGCAAAATGGCCTCGGAATAGGAAGTTTCCGCCCTCTCTCTTTCGCCCTTCAAAAGGAATAGTCGCGCCAGGGAAAGCTGTGCCTGGAAGTTCTTTGGATCGACTTCCATTACTTTTTCAAGGGTCTTTATGGCTGAATCAATATCCTTTTCCTGAACCTGAACACCGGAAAGCAATTGAAGGGCCTCGACGTTGTCCGGGGATTTTTCCAATACCAACTCAGCTTTTTTCCTGGCTTCATCGCTCTTTTTACCCAGCAAATAGATCTGCCCCATTTTCAGCTGTGCCTTTAAATGATCAGGATCGACAGACACTGCGTTGGAAAAGGACTGGAAGGCCTCCTTTCCCTGTTTGAGCTTCAGGTAGGTTTCACCCAATTCATAATAGGCTTGAGCATCCTTTTGGTCCAATTGAATCACGTTTTTCAGCTCAATCACGGCCTTCCTTAATTCATCATCTTGAATGTATCGTCTCGCCTTTTCAAGATGATCTGCTACTTTTTCTTCCTTGCTGGCACACCCAGGTCCCGCAAAAATCATAGATAAGGTGAGAACGGTCCACAAAGCGATGGCTTTCTTGATTCCTTGTTTCATAAGACTTATGCGCTCCTATCTCTAAAGGTGTTATCGAAGCCTAAAAAAAAGAAGAATATTAAATTTAATGTATTATTATACAGCTTATCATAATTTATGTCAATCCATTTTATCATCTCCAAAATCCACCGTCTTTTGATAAGATAACATTTTAGCCCTTTGAAAACCACCCCATTAGGGAAGGGGTATGGGAATCTCTTTTCAAAAACAAAAAAAGCGGTGCCCGGATATTCGCATAGAAACGATGTCGTTGTTGTCCAAAACAAAGCGATTTCTGCTTCGGCTACAATTAACGCATTGTTTTATCCAAGAAAAAAGGTCATCTTCACAATGAAGTTTCCACCTAAGATACCGAAGAGCAGCGACCGGGACCACGGACGGCGGAGGGATCGCAGAGAAGAGAACATGCCGACCCTGGTTGGAGGCGATTCGGGCGCGGGCACTCTTGTAGCGGACATGAATCCGTGTTAGATATTACCGGAACAAAATGCTGGTGGGATCTTTTGTTCTGTTAACCCCTGATCACGGCAGCCTAGCGAACATATGAGGTGTAAGGACATGGAACACTTTTGGGAGGAGAAACGTTCAGAGGAGAGGACCTATTTCGAACCTTCTGATACCGGTCATACCTTAGAGGCGACAATAAACGGAAAAAGTTATCAATTCAAGGTATTGGACAGGGGCCTCGGGGGCATGGGGATGCTTGTGCTGGACAGTCAAGTTGAAGTCTTAAAGGATCTCAGACCAAGCGATCAGATCGCTATGATCTACACCAGCCCCAAGGGAAGCCTGCAGGTAAATATCGAGATAAGACATATAACGATCTTAACGACCGGGCCCTATAAAGGTCACTATAAGGTCGGGTTATCCATGTCCGTTTGATATCGGACATTTGAAAGACAGTTTTCTGAGGCCGGAGAAGAGGTCTTCACCGCCCGGCTTGAGGCCGTATTCAGTTCCCGCGTCAAGCATTATCTACGCCATTGATTGCCCGTACCCACGGGGACATGCCACGAGGACGGCCGACACGTCCTTGTTTCGAGAGAGCACAACGACCTGACCCCTGATGCGAAGAACCGGTCCCATGATGAGAAAGGGGGGGGTTCCGCTTAGGCAAAAGGAAATCCGGGGAGGTGAGGTTTTCCATAATGGGAAAGGCCTCTCTGCCGATAAGCCCAAGAAGCGCATAGGCCTCTGTAACGTTGGCAAATGCAAACTCTCCCGCAAAATGCGGCATGTATTCGGAGAACTGCCAAATGGTCGCCCAGTTCCATTTTATAAGATAATCTATTGCAAGGGTAGCGAGTTATACGGAAAAATCTTTCCCTTTTGACATGCGCTGCCGGATAAGCTTCTTTACAAAAACCTCCTCCCGTTCCATTTCTTCTATCCGGTCGGAAATATATTTCTTGGCCTCCTCATGGGGAGGGATGAACACCTTTTCCAGAGCATTAACCCGCCGTTGCACCTTTTTCAATTCCCGCGAGAGCATAATAATCTCTTTAGTGACGGTCGCGTATTCAACGAGGGCCGCCAGGGCCTTGCGGGATTGCTCCTTGGCCGTATCATAGGCGGC
>JAFGSM010000149.1 GCA_016934595.1 bacterium
ATGTAAAATTGCGCCCAAAAGCGCCATAATGAGAATTGCTGAAATCAATATATTGTTCTTGATCTTCAATGTCAAGGTCTGGGCATTAAGTATCTTTTTATCAAACTGCCTGCGCCTGTTCTTATTGCCCTTTCATGGGCTATAAATCTCAACCAACTATAGTTTTTCAGATAATTAATTACACTTTGCTGTCATCATAAGCCCTTTAGAATTAGGAAGTTCGAGGGGATATTCTTGTAATTAATTATCTGAACGTCTATAAAACAGCATGATTAATTGTTTAGCCTGGGATCGATGGCGTCGCGTATCCCTTCCCCCAAAAGATTATAGCCCAAAACTGTAAGAAGGATAGCAAGACCGGGATATAAGGACAGCCACCATGCGATCTCTATATTGTCCTTGCCTGCCGTAAGCATGTTGCCCCAGCTTGGGGTAGGGGGCTGGACCCCGATGCCGAGAAAGCTGAGGGCTGACTCCGTGAGTATTGCCGCGGCTACCCCAAGGGTAGCTGCTACAAGGACCGGCGCAAGGGCATTGGGCAGGACATGCCTGAATATGATCCTGAAATCGCTTGCCCCTGATGCCCTGGCCGCAAGTACAAACTCCCTGTCCTTCAGGCTTAAAAATTCAGCGCGCACAAGGCGGGCGACCCCCATCCATCCGGTCACGCCTATAACTATCATGATATTCCAGATGCTCGGCTCCAAAACTGCTATTACGGCAAGTATGAGAAAAAAGGTGGGGAAACAGAGCATGATATCCACAAAGCGCATTATCATGTTGTCTATCCATCCGCCATAGTATCCTGCCAGCGAACCAAGAAGGGCGCCTATAAAGGTCGCAATCCCAATCGCGACAAAACCTACAAGGAGCGATATCCTCGATCCCCAAATCATGCGGCTTAATACATCCCTGCCCAGCTGATCTGTTCCAAGCCAATGACTTGAGCTGGGTGGGGATAGTATCTGATCTACATTGATAAGGGCCGGATTATATGGGGATATCCGTGGCGCGAGCGCCGCTATGATAAAAAGAAAAAAGACCATGGCCATGCCTGCCACGGCAAGCTGGTTCCTTTTGAATCTCTCCAAAAAAATCAGGATATAAGGTTTCTGCTTTATGGACATATAATTATCCTTTTCTTCAAGGATTAAGAAGGCGGATACCTGGTATCTGTCCGAAATGCTTGTCTATGGTCAGGATATGAAGATTATACTCTAATGCAAGGGCTGCAATGGCAATATCTGTCAGAGGCAGGTTAATGCCTTTTTTTCTCAAAGATGATGAGATTCTGCCTGCCTTTATCCATATTCCGGTGGATATTTCCAGTGTTTCTATTGCTGACATAAGTTCCAAAGCGGTTTGCTCTTCCTCAGTATTCTTAATGCCTTGTAATAGTTCTGCAATTATTATCCCTGTAATTACGGCGCGGTTTTTTTCAAGAAGGCCGATAACCTGATCAGAATATTTCTCTGAACCGTTCAAAAAGTCAATTAAAACTGACGTGTCAATGATAACGCCTTCTTTAATCATTTTCTCCCTGTCTCCTTAATCTCAAGCCTTTCCAATTCATCCGTAACATCTTCTATATGTATCTTCCCCCTTAGGGCAATCATCTCTTTAACCTTTTTCTGCCTGACGAATTCCTTCATGGCAATAGTAATCGCCTTGGTCTTGGATTTTTCCCCTGTAATTTCTTGCACTTCGGCTATAAGATCATTAGATATGTTTAATGTTGCACGCATTATATGCACCTCCTTAATATGCTTAAATTATATGCTTTACGATCTCATTTGTCAAAGGGTGTTTACCTGTAACTTATCCTTGGATCTACTATTGCGTATGATATGTCTGCCAGGAAATTGCCAAACAGGGTCAATATGGCTCCTATAAACAGGATGCCCATAATGACAGGGTAATCCCTTGCCATTACGCTTCCATAAAACAACTGGCCCATGCCTGGTATGGAAAAGATGGTCTCAAAGATGACGCTTCCTCCGATAAGCCCTGGGACAGAGAGTCCAAGGATGGTGATGACAGGCATCAGGGCGTTTCTCAAGGCGTGTTTATATATTACCGCCCGCTCGCTGAGACCTTTAGCCCTGGCAGTGCGTATGTAATCCTGTCTTATTACCTCAAGCATGTTCGACCTCGTATACCTTGATAAACCTGCAAGCCCGCCAAAGGAGGAGACAAAAACCGGAAGCACAAGGTGTCTGGCATAATCCAGCGCCCTGTTCCAAAATGCCGGATCTGCAAGGTAAAGGGACTTTATGCCTGATATAGGAAGCCAGTTTAGACGGATTCCAAAAAGGATCATCAAAAGGAGGGCAAGCCAGAATGTGGGCACGGAAAATCCTATGAAAACAAAGACTGTGGTAAATTTGTCAAAAAGCGAATACTGTCTTGCCGCAGACAGGACGCCTATGGGTACAGCCACCAGAAATATTATCAAGAGCGAGAGGCTGTTTATCACCACCGTTATGGGAAGGGAATCACCGATCTTTTTTATCACCGCCCTTCCGTCCACGAACGAGTCCCCAAAATCCAGGATCGCCAGTCGCCTCAGCCAGTCAAGGTATTGTCTATGAAGGGGCTTGTCCAGTCCATAGATGCGCTTCAGTTTCTCTCTTGCCTGCGCCGACACCTTAGGATTCATCTGGGTCTCTATGTCTGTAGGGCTCCCTGGGGCAAGATGTATCACCACAAAAGTGATTATGGTGATTCCCAAAACCATGGGGATCATCATCAAGAGCCTGCGGGCTATATAGGAAAACATAATGGTCAGGGTGATAAGGTTGGAGTGGTGTACCGTTGCTCATGCTCAGGCACATACCACTTTATAAAGTCATACCATATACCTATCGGGGCCTTTTTTATGCCCCTGAAACGTCTGTGCACGACAGGCAATGCATCGGCCACATAGAGGAAGGTGTAAGGCTGATCCTCAGCCAGGATTTCGTGCAACTTATAATATATCCTCTTCCTCTCCTCTATATCAAAGGTGCGAATCCCCTCGACAATAAGGCGGTCTACCTCGAAATTTTTATAAGATACGAAATTGAACTCCTGCGGCGCTGTCTTGCTGGAATGCCAGATGTCGTAAAGGTCGGGGTCCCTTGAAAGCCCCCAGCCAAGGATGATCGCCTCAAATTTTCGCTGGTCAATAAAATTGTGCAACAGTGCCTGCCACTCCAGGATGTTTATCTTTACCACGATTCCGATCTCCTTCAGATTCTGCTGTATGATCTGGGCGCATTTCTCCCTTTGTTCATTCCCCTGGTTTGTAAGCAGGGTAAAGGCAAATGAGGCGCCATCCTTGTCCAGTATGCCATCCCCGTCAGCGTCCTTCCATCCGGCATCTGCAAGAAGATCTTTTGCCTTTTCAGGGTCATAAGGATATTTCATGACATCGGGATTATACGCCCAGGACTCTGGAGGAAACGGGCCTGTACAGACCTGGCCAAGGCCAAGCAGCACGCCCCTGATCATCCCTTCCCTGTCGATCGCATAGGTCAATGCCTGACGCACGCGTCTGTCAAAGAATTTCGGATCATTGAGGTTGTAACCCATATATGTATAACCAAAAGCAGGATAACGAAATTTTTGAAACCTTTCCTTGAAAAATGGGGTTTCAGTCTGGCGCTCATACTGCACCGGGTTTAGGTTCATATAATCTATACCTTCCGCCTTTAGCTCCAGGAACATGGTGGCTGTATCAGGGATGACGCGATATATAAACTGATCGATATGAGGCCTTCCTTCAAAATAATCGTCAAATGCCTCCAGAACTATCCTTTGGCCTGTCACCCATTCCTTGAACCTGTATGGTCCTGTGCCTACAGGATTGCGGTTATAATCCGTGGTATTCAGGTCTTCCTTTTCCATGAGGTGCCTTGGTATGATCCCCATCCCCCAGCTTACGAGCGCAGGCGCAAAGGGTTCGTCGTACCTGACCTGAAATGTATAATCATCAAGGACATGCGCATCTTTCACACGAAGGAAATCCTGGCTGTAAGGAGTGGCGATGTTTGAGTCGATCATCTTTTGGTAGGTAAAGAGGCAGTCGTGCGAAGTAAACGGCTCGCCGTCGTGCCATTTGACGCCCCTTCTCAGGTAAAATGTGATGACCAGGCCATCCTCTGATATCTCCCATGATTCGGCCAGATCTCCAACTACCTTTATGTCCTTGTCATATTTTACAAGGCCGTTATGCACCAAACCTGCGATTTCGGCAGATGCGGAATCAGAGGCCAGCATGGGAAGAAGGCGCTTTGCATCCCCAATAGAGCACACAATGATCCTGTCTCCATTTACTGGTGCATCTTCCGTCGCGGAAGGGGGAATTCCTTTTTCTTCGCTTTTGCGTGAGCAGCCCAAAAAAATTGCAATGGCTGCAAATGTTAAAAAGAACAGGAATATTGAATAAGAGGCTGAGCGGATAAGTCCCCGAATCGTCCAAAACGCATGGCCTTGAGCTTTTTTCTTTTTAGGTTCTTTATGTATGCCTATTCTCCTTTGTAGATCATTTGTTTATCTAATTAACCGGGGCATCAACTGGCGAGGCAGGCTGCTGGCCCTGCTGCTCAAAAGGCTGGCCTTCATGAGCAGGCTGCTCCATAGGCTGCTGGCCCTGCTGTAAAGGCTGCTCCATAGGCGCAACAGGCCGTTCTATAGGCGCAGGCTCTTCTATCAATCTGTTCGTCATTGTTGCAGACATATAGGCAAGGGTGAGTGAGGTCAACATGAATATAACAGCGCATACCACCGTCACCTTCTCGAGAAAATCCTGAGGGCCGGCGCTGCCAAAGGCTGTCTGGCTGGCGCCTCCACCAAATACAGCGCCCATCTCCGATCCCTTGCTGGTCTGGAATATAATGATTAGTATCATCGTGATGCAGACAATAACATGGATTACTATAATTAAGCTGTGCATCTATATCTCCTTATAACTTTATTTAAACCCTACGATCCTGGCAAAGGAATCCGCCTTCAGGCTGGCGCCGCCGACCAGGGCGCCATCGATATCCGGTTGAGACATCAGGTCATCGCAGTTTTCCGGTTTTACACTCCCGCCATACTGAATCCTGACATTATTTGCCAGTTCTGTATCAAACAATCCTGCCAAATTCCCGCGAATAAAGGCATGAACCTCGTTGGCCTGCTCAGGTGTCGCGGTCCGGCCAGTTCCTATTGCCCATACGGGTTCATAGGCGATTATAACCCGGCCCATCTGACCTGATGTGAGCCCTGCAAACCCTCCCCTTACCTGTCCCTCTATAACATCGAATGTCTGATCCGCCTCTCTTTGTTCCAGTGTTTCTCCTATACAACAAATCGGGATTATGCCGTATATAAGGGCGGATTTGATCTTTTTGTTCACCATTTCATCTGTTTCGTGAAAATATGCGCGCCGTTCCGAATGGCCGATCACGCAGAACTTGCATCCGCAATCGGTCAGCATAAAAGGCGAGACCTCGCCTGTGAACGCCCCCTCCTTCTCCCAGTGCATATCCTGTGCCCCGATGTTGATATTGCTTCCCTCCAGAACCTTATGGCAAGAGTGGAGATATGTAAAAGGGGGTATAACAACAATGTCCCTGTCGGCGATGCCTTTAAGCCTCTCTTTTAGATCCTTGACAAGGTCCAATGCCCCGGACAGTGTCAAGTACATCTTCCAATTGCCTGCAATAATAGGTCTCCTCATTATTGAATATCTCCTTCTAAGGTTTCATGTCAGTCAAGGCAGCCAAACCAGGCAATTCTTTTCCTTCAAGGAGTTCAAGAAATGCGCCTCCGCCCGTTGATATATAAGAGATCTTATAAGACTCCCCTACCCTGTGGATAGCAACATCCGTATCCCCTCCGCCGACGATGGTCATGGCATATGAATTTGCTACCATATGTGCCATGGCGAATGTCCCCCTGCTGAATGCATCTATCTCAAACACTCCCATAGGGCCATTCCATATAATGCTCTTTGCGTCCCGCAACACCTCTGAAAAAAGGGTTGTTGTGGCAGGGCCTATATCCAGACCCATCCATCCGGGCGGGATCTCCTGCACAGGCACAATCATACTGACGGCCTTGGGATCCATACGGTCTGCAACTACAGTATCAACAGGAAGATAAAGCTTTGTGCCATCCTTCCTGGTCTGCTTCAATATCTCCATAGCTGTATCGAGTATTTCTTCTTCAACAAGGGATTTTCCTACCTCGAATCCAATCGATTTCAGAAATGTGAACATCATGCCGCCGCCGATTATGATCTTGTCCACCTTCTTGCTCAGATTCTTAAGAACGCCGATCTTGCTTGATACTTTCGCTCCACCGATAATCGCCACAAGGGGACGCACAGGATTCTCCATGGCATGCCCGAAATAACTGATCTCGTTTTTCATCACATATCCGCCTACGGAAGGTGACATATGTCTGGTTATGCCAACGGTAGATGCATGAGAACGGTGAGCTGTGGCGAATGCGTCATTCACGAATATGTCTCCAGCTTTTGCAAGCTCCTTGGAAAATTCCTCATCGTTTTTTGTCTCACCCTTGTGAAACCTGAGATTTTCGAGCAGTACCACATCGCCAGGCTTCATCCTTTTTATAACTTCCTGCACCTTTGGCCCTATACAATCCTCTACAAAGGTTACCTCTTTATTCAACAGCCTTGAAAGCCTTTTTGCAACAGGCGCCAGGCTCATTGACGGCACTGCCATACCATCAGGCCTTCCCATATGTGACATGATGACGACCATGCCGCCATCATCCAGGATGTGGTTTATTGTAGGAAGGGTAGCCCTCACCCTGGCATCGTCGCTTATATTTCCGAGCTGATCAAAGGGGACATTATAGTCCACCCTTACCAGCGCCTTTTTGCCCTTAAAATTTACGTCTTCAAGAAAGAGCTTTCTGTTCAATTCTTTATAATCCCTTTCCAGCCATATATAGCACAAGTTCCTTTAGACGGCACGAATATCCCCACTCATTGTCATACCAGGAAAGGACCTTGACCATATTGCCTTCTATGACCTTTGTATAGGCAGCGTCCACTATCGAAGACCTGCTGTCTCCATTGAAATCACAAGAGACCATCTCCTCCTCTGATAACCCAAGTATGCCTTTCATGTTAGCCTCGGATGCCTTCTTAAAAGCCATGTTTACCTGTTCGGCCGTAGCATCCTTCTCAAGCTCCGCCACCAGGTCAACTACTGATACATTTGGGGTAGGCACACGGATGGCAAACCCGTCAAGCTTGCCCTTCATGCTTGGCAACACAAGGGATACGGCCTTTGCAGCCCCTGTTGTGGTCGGTATCATTGAAAGGGCCGCTGCCCTTGCCCTGCGCAGGTCCTTGTGCGGGAGGTCTAATATCCTTTGATCGTTTGTATAGGAGTGGATCGTAGTCATGATCCCCTTTTTAACTCCGAAATTCTCTATAAGAACCTTTACGACAGGCGCAAGGCAGTTGGTTGTACAAGAGGCATTCGATATTATATGATGGACAGAAGGTTTATATTCCGATTCGTTAACGCCCAGCACAATGGTTAAGTCAGGTTCTTTTGCAGGGGCGCTGATGAGAACCTTCTTTGCCCCTGCCTGTAAATGCTTGGATGCGCCTGCCTTGTCCGTGAATATGCCTGTAGACTCTATCACCACTTGAACCCCCAAATCCGACCAGGGAAGGGCGACTGGATCCTTTTCTGCCAGGACACGGATATGTTTCCCATTTACCTTGATTTCGCCCTGGGCTTCCTCCACATCTCCTTTAAAATGGCCGTGCACTGAATCGTATTTAAGCAAATGGGCCAGTGTCTTTGCATTCGTGATATCGTTTATCGCCATGATCTCAAGTTTTTCATCTCCTGCACATGCCCTGAGAAAATTTCTTCCAATCCTTCCAAAACCATTGATGCCAACTTTGACTCCCATCTGTCCTTCCTCCCCGAATAATTTATTCTTAACCGATCTATTATTTATAAAAATATTAATAAAAAATTTCCTGACCCTTTAAACTGTCTATTTTAAATATAAATTCAGAGTAAGTCA
>JAFGSM010000150.1 GCA_016934595.1 bacterium
GAGCCATAATACCCGCCATACTGGTTAGCTCCGTAGTATCCTCCATACTGGCCTGAGCCATAAGGAGCGCCGTAAGCCCCGTACATAGCGCCAAAGCCTCCTAAGGGGTTCGCCCCATAAAATCCGCCATAAGAGGCGTATGGCGATGCTATATATTGTGCATGAAAAAGGTTTGCGAAGAAAAAAATCCCAATGAAGATAACCGCAGAAAATAATACTGATTTAGCAATGTGCTTGGAATACATTAGTTTTATACCTCACTATAATTAAATTAATGTTAGTAAATCTTTAAAAACCATTAAAAAGTATTAAATTGCCGCAAAAGGCGGATGATTGACTTTTAGTAAAATGATAACAGGCAATTATGGAGAAATGGTGAAGAAATTATGTTTTAAATATGAAATTAGACAGACAGTTGAATTTTATATTTCTGAAACGCTTTGATTAATTCCATATTTTCTCCATATTTTCTTCATATTGTCTCCATATTTATGAGGTATATTTTTAATAAACATTTATGGCCAAACATGTATTGGTCACCCCGATAGATAAAAATGTATTTTCGTACCCAAAATAACAAAAGGGGATTTAAACAGATGTTAGAGAGAGAGGGACTGCAGCTTCGGCATGAGTTTAAATATTACATAGACCCGCCGCAATACAGGGTGCTTCGCAGCCGGTTATCTGCTATTTTACAGCATGATCCTCATGCCGGTCCGGACTGGCGGTACCATATCAGGAGCCTGTATTTTGACGACTTCAAAAATAACGCCCTTTTTGAGAAACAGGTCGGGGTTGCAAGGCGCAAAAAATACCGTATGAGAATCTACGATTACAGCGACGCCGTGATCAAACTGGAGAAAAAGATAAAGATGAACCAGTATATAGGCAAGGAGAGTGTAAACATTACAAGGGAGGAAGCAGACCGCATATTGGCCGGGGATGTCGCCTTTCTTGCTGGATCAAAGAGCCGGCTGCTCAGGGCATTTTATCTTGAAAACAGGCGCAACCTGCTGAGACCCAATGTGATTGTTGATTATTACCGCGAGGCATATATATATCCGGCTGGCAATGTCCGGATCACATTCGATATAGGACTTCACACGGGGCTTGGCCGCACGGATATCTTCGATCGTGATATGTTCACTATGACAGCCATTGAGGAACCAGGTGTGATTCTTGAGGTCAAGTATGACAATTTCATGCCTCAGGCCATCCGTGGCCTCTTTCCCAGCTCGATCAGGCCCAGGATATCCATCGGAAAGTTTACCATTTGTAAAAAGCATCAAAAATATAACGATTGGGAGGATAACTGATATGGGGCCTTTGGATCAATTGCTCAAAACCCTGGAGGATTTGTCCTTTGTGGACAGGCCGCTTACAGCGGGACGGGTGATAGTGACGCTTCTTATCACCTTTGCCGCCGGTCTTTTCATATTTTACATCTACAGAAAGACCTTCAAGGGCGTGCTTTATACACGTAACTTCAATGTCGGGCTGGTCATGACGGCCCTGGTGACATCTTTGATTATTATGCCCATAAGCTCGAATATCATACTATCGCTTGGTATGGTAGGCGCTTTGAGCATAGTGCGTTTCCGCACTGCGATCAAGGATCCAATAGACACTGTGTTCATGTTCTGGGCTATAGCGGTAGGCCTTGCCTGCGGCGCAGGCTTCTATATGGTGGCCATTGTGGGAACTCCCATGATAGGGCTTTTTGTATTTGCTTTGAGCAGGGCGCATTTCGGGAGCGCCGATCCCTATCTTCTTGTTATTCAGCATAACAATGGGACGGAGGGCGAAATTCAAAAGGCCCTGCCCGCACACAGGCTTCAGTCAAGGACAGTCAACGCAAACGGCGTGGAGTTGATGATCGAGGTACGCCTGCAGGCGGATGATGCCGCCCTTGTTGACAATCTTCGAAAGATCAAGGGTGTGAAGCATGCAGCTCTCATAAGTTATAACGGAGACTATGTCTCATAGACATTTTCAGTTAAATGAAACACCCGTGAATCCTCGATTCACAAAGGGGGATAAAAATATACAGAAGGGATTTTCAGGGGAAGAATGAACATATCAAAAAAAGGACGGATTATTATTACACTGTCTGTCCTATTATTGTTTTTTTTAGTCTTTATAAGGAATGGGACAACCCTTTACAGGCTTAAGGATAGTATCCTTGTTAAAACACACATGAATCTTCGATTCACAAAAGGGGATGGAAACAACCTTTTTCGCCATTCCGGCGAAGACCGGAATCCAGGATTTTTAAACGAAAAGGTGCATGAACAAACAGATGAATTCATTTTCCCTTATACATTTACCCATCCCTCAATGGAATTCAGCCTTCCTCAATGTCTGGATGAGATTTCCGGTTTGTTTTATTTTGAACCAAACAGATTGATTTGCATACAGGATGAGAAGGGTAAGATGTATGTGTTTGATATTGACAAGGGTAAGGTCACAAAAAAAATCAAATTCAGCGAGACGAGCGACTATGAAGATATCGTGGTTGTAAAAGATACGGTCTATGTCCTGCAAAGCAACGGCAACATCGTCGAGTTGAGGAATTTTAAGAAGGTTTCACTATATAATACGAAGCTGTCGAACAAGAACAACGCCGAGGGGCTGGCCTTTGATCCGGAAAGGAATCTATTGCTTATTGCATGCAAAGACTCCCCCCATCTCAAAAAGAAGCGCAATGAATTGAAGGGGAAAAAGGCTGTTTATGGGTTTGATCTGGGTAATAAAAGCATCTCCCCTCAGCCGGTTTATGTTATAGATGAAGAATTATTGAAAGACCATAGATTGTATCCTTCAAAAAGGCTGTCACTCCTGGGATTTATTAAGGATGCAGGTCTTTTAAAGAGGGAAATCGATTTTTCCCCATCAGGGATTGCCGTTCATCCAAAAACAGGGGACATCTATTTGATTTCCTCGACCGCTCAGATGCTCATAGTCTTGAATCAGAATGGAGAGATCATCGCAGCCGAGGAATTCGACAAACGCATATTCAGACAACCTGAGGGGATATGTTTCAGTCCGGATGGGGATATGTTTATTTCAAACGAAAAAAAGGGGAAGGGCCGGGCAAACATTTTGAGGTTTGATTACAAGGGGTAGATGCCTCTGGGACGGAATGACAAAATAAGATAAAACGGACTTTTTATGAGACCATAAAATATAAAAGTGAAACACCCATGGAACTTCTATTCACAAAGAGGGATGAAAATATCCAAAGGAGATTTTCAAGAGAAAGGTAATTTCAGGTGATATTATGATGTGTATACTAAAGACCGGCCAGGGATGTTTTAACGCGTATGTATTAAAAAAGGGATGGTATGCCCTGCTAACCCCCATTGCCATAACCCTTCTTTTCTTTTTGTCCCTGTCCGGTTTTTTCATTATCGGCAATGGCCGGCCTGCATATGCAGGGCTTTTCATCAATGAGTTTATGGCTTTAAACAGCAGCACAATAGAGGATCCTGAAGATCCTAACAGCTATGAGGACTGGATCGAGATCTACAATTCAGGAAATAGCGCTGTGCCGATTGGCGGGATGTATATCACGGACGATCTTACCAATCCGACAAAATGGCGTATTCCAGCCGGACTGAGCATCCCGCCGAAGGGATACCTTTTGTTTTGGACGGATAATGACGACGACCAGGGCCAAAAACATACCAACTTCAGGCTGAGCGCCGATGGTGAAGAAATAGGACTCTTTAATTCTGACGGGGCCACACTGGTGGACTCTATCGTATTCGGCGCGCAGCTTACTGACATTTCTTACGGGAGATATCCTGACGGAGGGACTGACTGGGGATTTATGTCCCCTACGCCGGATGCAGCAAACGGCCAGCATAATGCCCCCCCTGTGATTACCAAAACGGCGCATTCACCTTTATTGCCGGCGGCAGGAGATGCTGTTTGGGTAACCTGCGCTGTCACGGACGACGGCTCAGTTTCATCCGTCACTTTAACCTATAATTCGGGAAGCGGATTTAACAATAATGTGCCTATGCTGGATAACGGGTCTAACAATGACGGCGCCGCCGGCGATGGCATCTTTGGCGCAAAGATTTCTGCCGCCTTTCAAACTACTGGCGCTGCCATAGATTATTACATAACCGCACTGGACAATCTTGGGGTGAAGTTCACCGATCCGGTTGGCGCGCCAGCATCAAGCTATTGCTATATAGTGGGCTATACGCCTCCCAGTCTTTTCATAAATGAGTTCATGGCGGACAACAAGGGCACGATTGAAGACCCCGATGACCCGAACAGCTATGAGGACTGGATAGAGATATATAATGCGGGCGTTTCATCTGTTGATGCGGGAGGCATGTTTATGAGCGACAATATGAAAAACCCTGCCAAGTGGCTGATGCCGCCTGTGATCATCCCTGCCGGAGGTTTTCTTTTCATCCTGGCTGACAATGAAGAGGATCAGGCCCTTGCCGCCATCCATGCCGGCTTCAAACTCAGCAAGGAGGGCGGAGAAATAGGGTTGTTTGACACAGTGGCGAAAAGGAACATGACAATAGATAAGATGATATACGGGAAACAGCAGGCAGACGCCTCATGCGGAAGGATGTTTGACGGCGTGGACCCGTGGGTGATTTCAGGGAATTCTACACCAGGTTATTCGAATGCCTTTCCAGCAGGCAGGTGCACAATGATCTGGACATTTTCCTTTTCGACCGGAAGCCTTTCGTTTATAAAAGATATGGGTGGCTTTATTCAGTCAATAGACAGAATCACTGAATCTTCTGGCAAGCGGGAGTCTGCCTATATCTTCTGGGGCAGGGCATCCGGCAAAGATTTTTCTATAGAGCAGGGAGGAAGCTATGTCATGACGATGACCTCCCCATTCGTTTTACCCTGATTTTTTACGAGGCCATCAACATTATATTCCAGATATTCCAGCAATCAGAAATCCCGAGGCAAAAAGCGCCTGGGTGGCCAATACTACTATCACGTTTGCCCCTTGCGCAGGGATGAATCTTTTGAAATCTTCATAGTCCAGGAGGGCGCCCTTCATAGCCTTGATGCCAAACGGAAGGGTAAGAATGGCCATCATCGTCCATGCAGGAAATATTCCGGCAATGACGCCGCTGATTATCCAGAGATAGACAAGCGATGTGATTATAGAATACAAGACCCCCGCCTTTTCCTTTCCGAGAAATATGACAAGATGACTGCGGCCTCCAATTCTGTCCGCCTCTGAATCCGGAAATTCATTAAGAAAAAGGAGATTGAATGTCAGGAAGAATGGGGGCATTCCTGCGAAAAATGCGACAGGCGCAATTTCCCCTGTAATGACAAGGAATACGCCTAATACGGGCAAAAGGCCGAGCCCTAGTCCGGCAAGTATTTCTCCGACCATAAGTTTGCTGAAAATTGGATTGTAAAAATAGACTGCTATAACGCCTATCGCAATTATCGGGGCAAGCTGCCAGCCTGTGTTTATTATTAAATAAATGCCGATGATGCATCCTGCGGCAAGACTTATCAGCCCAATATTCAATGCTGTTTTCGAAGAGATTTTACCCGTTGGCAGAAGTCCGCTTCCGCCTGAGAATGGTGTCCTTTGTGTGTTCAGGTCTATCCCTGTCCTGAAATCGTGATAGTCATTCAGGACATTGCAACTGGCATGAAGCGCCAGCAGCCCGAGCAGCGCAAGGATTGTATTCGGTATATGGGACGCCCCGCAATAAAAGGCAACGCTGCTTCCAACCATGATCAGCGTGACCGATAGAAGCAAGAATTGCGGCCTTGTCTCCAGAAATGCCGTTTTAATGTCTGTCAATCTGCTTCCTCCCCCATTCGATTTCATCTGAAAATCCTAGATTCCGGCCTTCGCCAGAATGACCAAAAAGGGTATTTTCATCCCCCTTTGTGAATCTAAGATTCATAGGTGTTTCGTTTTTTATATTGATAACTCAACAAGGTTGCTTAGTACGTCAAAGACCTCCTGGGGTGGACGAATGCATTTGAGGTTTTGGTTCACAAAGGCATTTGTTGTCTGTCCTGTGGCAATAAGTCTATTATCCTGTTCCCTTACTATCCGGTATCCAAATGTAATGCTGCTTCGCCTGAGCCTTTCGATCCAGGTGATTATAACAAGCGCCTCATCATATCTTGCAGGATGATGATATCTGCACTGGAGTTCAACGACTGGACATAATATGCCTGAGCTTTCGAGTGTGGCGTAAGTGATGCCGATTGAACGGAAAAGCTCGGCCCTGCCGATCTCAAACCATCTAAGGTAGGAGCCGTAATATGCCACACCCCCGTGATCCGTGTCCGCATAAAGGACACGGGTTTCGGTCTTGAAAACCGGGCCGGGATAATTGTCCCGGGCTGTCATTTTTGATTTTTCATCCATTTTGATATCCTGTGATCTTTTAGATCTTTTCATGGATTTTTATCACAATGCCAAGACACCCAAATCCATGGGAGAATTGCCGGTTCTTTTATTCAATTTCCGTTTTCCCTTCCTGTTTCCTTTTTTTGGAATGAATCTGGGCAGCCTTTTTATTTCCTGTAATGTCAAAATATTGTTCAAATGATTTGTGGGATTTTTCCTCATCGCCCTTTTCTCTGAATAGTATCCCCAGGAAATGATAATTATCAGGGAACCTTGCAGAGATTTTTTGGGAGTTTTCAAATGCCTCGATCGCTTTATCAGTATTTTTTTGATCCATCATTACCCTGCCAAAATAGTGATAGGCCAGCGGATCTTCAGGATTTATATCAATCGCGGTTTTCAATCTGGATTCAGCTTCATCGATCCGCCCTCTAAGATAAAGAAAGATACCATAATCCCTCAATACATCCGTGTCGTTTGGCCTGACAACAAGCGCCTTTTTATAATATCCTTCCGCATCTTCAGATGCGCCAAGCCTTTCATTAACAAGCGCAAGGCCGTAAAGGGTGTCGAGATTGTTGGGGTCGATTGAGTATGCAGGCGTGAGTTCTCCCAACATCCTTATCGACAGGTCTGATTCCAAACGGGACCACAGCTTAAGCCTTTCGATATTATATGTTGAAGGGCGGCTGGGATGTGAAGGAAATACGGATTTTAATCCCTGGAGATTTACAAGGCGGTCGACAGGCATAGGGTGCGTGGAAAGATAGGTAGGTATGGAGATGGTGATCTGTGACAATACTCTCAGTTTTTCCATAAACCTCTCCGCCCCTTCCATCGGATAACCCGCCTGACCGAGGTAGCGAAGTCCGTAGGTGTCCGCCTCGTATTCCTGCTCTCTTGAGTAGCTCAGAATCAGGCCCTGATTTATCCCCAGGCTCATAGCGGGCAGGCCGCCTTGCAGGTCAGAGTCCCTGGACACAATAGCCCCTAAGACCATCATAGCCACAGTTGCCAGGTCTACCTTTTGTTTCTGAGAAAGAAACTTCATAAAGTGCCCTCTCAAGACGTGGGCTGTTTCATGACAGAGCACAAAGGCCAGTTCCTCCTCGGAATCGCAGGCCTGAATAAGCCGGTTGGTGACAAATATATAGCCGTTGGGGAGGGCAAAGGCATTGACATCATTTGAGACAATGGGGAAAAAACGGAATTCAAAATAACCTTTCGGAAGGTCTTTGAGGATTCGATTCCCGATCCCTTCTACAGCGCTATTGATTGTGGGGTTTTCTACAAACCGAAGGTGGGGTTTTATGTTTTCAAAAACCTTGTTGCCTAACTCGATCTCAGGCGGCAGACCCTTTGTTGAGGCATATAGATGAGATGATGCATTCAGAATAAATATTAGCCCCAGGATAGCAAGAAAGGCGATTGAATATCCCCTAGTACTGAAGATGATTTTTATTTTCTCTCTTATTTTCTCCCTTTTCATATTCTAATTATACCATTAACTCGTTTGGATGGGAATTTTATTTCTTTCCTTTCTGGGACAAGCCTCTTCACAATCAGGGATTCGTAACTTCTCAAAAAGTGTGTGGTATCGTTAGCTCAACAGATTGATATTAAACATATCTTATTCTGCTTCAACCTGGCAGGAATTTCCTTTTGGATACCCCGCTGCTTGTGGCGGGATGGTTAATTCTCCCCCTTTTTAATTTCCCTCCAATTCATCGATTCGGTGTCTTACCACCTTGGCGCGGATCATATAGATGATGTCCTCAGCCATATTCTGGGCGTGGTCGCATATCCTCTCAAGGTGCCTTGCTATGAGCATCAGTGGTACGGCCCTGGGTGCCAGTGTTCCGTCTTTTACCAGAAGGTCTATAAGTTCTTTCAGTATCGAATTTCTCAGGGCATTTGCCTCCTTATCAGAGAGGATTATCTCCTTTGCCAGATCTTCATCGTGTCTTACAAAGGCATCTATCGCGCCCTTTACCATTTTTTTGGCTATGTCGGCCAATTTGGGAATATCTATCAGAGGCTTGACAAATGGTGCATCTGCAAGGTCGAGTACCCTTTGGGATATGTTAACCGATAGATCTGCGATCCTTTCCAGCTCTGAGTTCATCTTCATGCCTGTGGTTATAAACCTCAAATCTATGGCAAGGGGCTGCCTCCTGGCCAGGAGGTCAATGGCTTCCTCCTCTATCTTTAGCTCCATATCGTCTATCCTTTGATCGCTTTCTATAACAGACTGCGCCATTTTTTTGTCTCTCATCTTCAGGGCCTCGACCGATCTGTGTATGGTCTCTTCTGTCATAGCAGCCATCTTCAGTAGGTCGGAATTGAGCTGCCCGAGTTCTTCATCAAAATGTCTTTGCATATCTATCCCTTTCTAAAGTATCTGTATTAGATATAAATCAACCGAATCTCCCGGTAATATAATCCTCTGTAATCTTTTTTGCCGGATTAGTAAATATCTTTTTTGTGGAGTCGTATTCCACAAGCTCGCCCATCATAAAGAATGCCGTGAAATCGGATATCCTCGCCGCCTGCTGCATATTGTGTGTCACTATAATGATGGTATATCTTTCTTTTAACTCCTGTATGAGCTCTTCTATCTTAAGAGTGGCAGTGGGATCAAGGGCGGATGCCGGCTCATCCATGAGTATTATCTCAGGTTCTATTGCCAGCGCCCTTGCTATGCACAATCTCTGTTGCTGGCCTCCTGACAATGAAAAGGCGCTATCCGTGAGCCTGCATTTTACCTCTTCCCACAATGCCGCATCTTTCAAGCTTTTTTCGACCCTCCGGGCTATGAGGTTTTTGTCTTTGATCCCGTTTATCCTAAGGCCATAGGCGCAATTGTCAAAGATAGACTTTGGAAAGGGGTTTGATTTCTGAAATACCATGCCAACCTTTCTTCTCAGTGTGACCACATCCAAATCCGCATCATATATATTTTTCCCGTCTATTAATATTTTACCTTCAGGCCGTGACCCCAAAATCAGCTCATTCATACGGTTGAGGCTTCTAAGAAATGTGGATTTTCCACAGCCTGAAGGCCCTATTATCCCTATGACACTATTCTCCTGTATCTCCATGGACAGGTTTTTCAAACACTTGATCCCGTTGTAATAAAAACTAAAATTATCTACCTTTATCTTGGCTTTTTGCATCGGATA
>JAFGSM010000151.1 GCA_016934595.1 bacterium
ACCGTAGTAGCTGCTGTATGGGCTGTAGGAACTACCGTAGTAGCTGCTGTATGGGCTGTAGGAACTACCGTAGTAGCTGCTGTATGGATCATAGGTTGTGGTCTGGGCGTTTAGAGTAAATGAGACAAACACAAGACTCACAAATAATAAAAACAAACTTATGTTCATAACCCCTAAAATACGCTTTCTCATCATAAAAACACCGCCTTTTCTGTTATAATTTTATAATTCTTGGGTTTTTTATGGCAATCATTTACCTGGCCTGAAATAGAAACTTGTTAACCCATATTCCCGGCGAGTCCTCAATTTACATATACACCCCCCCAGATTTTAATGAATTGAATCATTCACTCTAAAATCAATTTAACTGGCAATAATTAGAGCAATAAACATGCCAATAAAGGTTTTAAATACATGCCATAACTGCGTTAAACCATTTTAATCAATTAATTCAATTATTTATATTATATCTATAATTGGATATCTGCAATACAAGGCTGAAATGAGGGTGGGAAAATACAGGGACTATATTTAAACAAAAAAGGCGAAATAGACTATTATCTTATTGTAATAATTGATTATATTAAATACATCTATTTTGTATTCATAATGATATTATTTTTCATATTCTAAGAATAAATATGATTCTATCTTCACATATTACTTTAATATTCAAATAACCGATTAACCATAAAAATGCAAAAAAGTACTGATTTATCCCAATGCCGACTTTATTTTACATAATGTGATTTGACTATGGATTAACGCCTTGAGAATAATTAATCTTGGCGCTGCTGCGCAGTTTTAGCAAGTAGTCATTGATGGCCTGCCCCTTCTTTTGATTATTAATTAAGGATATGATTTTATCCCTTGCATCTTCTACAGGTATGACCTTTGCGTCCTGACGGTCGGTTAATTTGATAATATGATAACCGAATGTTGTCTCAACAATATCGCTAAGTTCACCAATTTTTAACTGGAAAGCAGCATCCTCAAAAGGCTTGACCATTTTACCCCTATCGAAATATCCTAAATCGCCCCCCCTGGACTTGCTCGGGCAATCAGAGTTTTCTTGTGCCACTTGCATAAAATCGGCCCCATTATTGATCTCATCCCTCAATTTTAGGAGACTTTGACGTTTTTCTTCCTTCTTTTCAGGACCGTCATCAGGATCAACGCTGATCAAAATATGGCTTGCTCTGACCCGTTCCGGCATCCTGAAGTTATCTGGATTTTCGCGATAAAAGGCATTTATCTCTTCTTCTTTTGCATCTTCTAATGGAGGCATTTCGAGATTTAGAAGGCCTTTGATCTTAAGATTTCTTTCAATCTCCTGCCGTAATTTTTCTTCAGAAATCCCTAAGCTCTCTAACTGTTCTGTAAATTCTTTCATTGTAGGATAACGGCTTGCAATAATGGAAATTTCGTTATCAATGGACTTAGCGTCCGGTTTGATATTCTGCCGTTCCGCTTCCTGAAGAAAAAGCGTCTTGTTAACCAAATTCTCCAGAGCCTTTTCCTTTAATCTTGCGCGCATTATGTTCATCTGTCCCGGAGAAATCTTGTCTCCGAACTGCCTAATAATATTATCCATCTCCTGCTTCAGTTCCAGACCTGTAATAATCGTGCCATTAACATCCGCAACCATAAAATCCTCTTTTTCATCAAATGGGATCGCCCCAAAGGATTCGTTAGGCTGCATCTCATCAACTGGAATCGAGCCTGAAGAAACCTTTGAGGTGTCATTCTTTTCGGATAAACAACCACAGGACAGCAAACTGCACATAACAACTACTAATAAATAATTCAACCACTTGTTCATCTTTTTCCCCTCCTGTCAAACGCCTTTTAAAATTTTTCTAAAAAACCAGTATGTACTAAAACGATGAGAAACTTTTTATTACGGAAAGTTATAATCGATGGCCTCGTAAAAAACCTGTTTTTTCGTCTGAAAATCGTTTATGATTTTCATGCCCCTTTGTGCCAATTTATTGGCATGTGTGTTTTATTCCGTGCTTGGCATGGAATCCAGTGTTTTCAAATAGCTCTGGGATCCGGCTTCCGCAGGAGTAACGGAATTAGCGACTTTTACGAGACCATCGACTTTGCTTTTCAATAGATATCTGCTAAAATATCTATTAAATGTTCAAATGTTTTTGATTCGGCTATAAACATTTAGGCGCTGTATTATATTAATAAATATATTTATATAAAGTTTGCTGAGTATATCACCCGACAGAAACGAAAACAAGGCTGATATATACATATAAAAAAGCAATCAAAAAGCTGCTGTTATATTGTTTGTAAATATCAAATGATTTCGGCCTATTTGAAAGAATAAGGGAAAATGAGATTGAAAAAAATAATTGCGCCCTTTATCGTCTTTTTGACCGCCTTTATCTTGTCCTGCAGAGGATACGAAGATACGAAGGCTATGTATATGAATAAGGGCAGGAGAAACTTTGAAAATGGCGACTATAGGAATGCAAGGCTTGATTTCAAAAATGCCCTTCAAACAGATCCAGAATTTAGCGAGGCATACTATATGATAGGGATGGTTGAATTGCATAGTGGTGATTTAATTAAGGCTTACGGAAATTTTGCAAAGGCCGTAGATCTGGATCCAAATCTTGTGGATGCCCAAATTCAATTGGGAAGATTATTTCTTATTGTGAAAGAAACTGAAAAGGCCATTGAAAAGGCTGAACTTGCGATAAAACTTGACCCGAAAAAAGATGAGGCATTAATCCTCAAGGGTCAGATTTTGCTTGCCGATAAGGATGTTGAAGTGGCGATAGAGTTTATTGAAGGGCTTATCGGCAATGGGATACAAAAGCCCGAGGCTTATATGCTTCTTGCCTCAGCCTACAGGCAAAAAAAGGCTATCCGGAAGACAGAGGATGTTTTGCGTGAAGGGGCAGACAAAAACCCCGGGTCCATCACTCTTCATCTGGCGCTTGTGGATTTTTATTTAAAAGAGAATCGACCTGATGAGGCCATAAAAGTCATGAAAAAGGTGGTTGATCTCAATCCGAACGATCAGGATCAAAAGGTAGATCTGGCCAGGATTTATTGGAATATAGGGCAGGAAAATAAGGCATCTGACCTGCTTGAAGGCATTATTGATTCAGATCCTGAAAACGAAGACCACAGGATAAAGGTCGCCGAATTCTACTTTTCCAATAAGAGATTTGGGGATGCCGAGGACAGGCTTAAAGAGGGGATAAAGCACAATGAAAAAAGCTTTAAGCTCCACTTCGCCTTGAGCAAACTTTATCAGGAACAGGGGAAAATAGACGAGGCGATCGCCCAGTTGAATAAATGCTTGTCATTTCATAATGACCCGGCAGACAACAGGGCGCTTCAGGCCAAAAATGCGCTGGCACAGATATATCTTTTGGAAAAAGAACTTGATAAATCGCTGATGTATATTGAAGAGATTCGAAAATTTGATCCCAACAATGTGGAAGCATGCTTGACTAAAGGAAAGATCAACCTTCTAAGAGGTAAGGGTTTGGATGCCGTATCAGAATTCAAAACCTTTTTAAACGCTCGCCCTGAATCAATCCAAGGGCATCTGCATCTATCAGAGGCTCACCTCATGAATAAAGAGATCGATATTGCGATCAACACCCTGCTTAAGGCCCAAAAAATCGACCCTCAGTCGATACAAATCAGGAGATTATTAGCGCGCTTATATACTATGAAAAGGGATCACAGAAACGCAGAGACACAGCTCAGATATATTCTTGAGGAAGACCCTGATAATATCCTGGTCAAAAAGGATCTTGGGGATCTCTTTCTTGATTTGAAAGATTTAATCAAAGCCGAAAAATACTATGATGAAATCAGGGGAAATGACCTGATCAGCCCTATAGGTCATCTGAATTTGGCTCATGGTTACAGAGGCGTAGGAAAACTCTCCAAAGCAAACGAAGAGATCGAAAAGGCCTATAGTATGGATCCTCAATCTCCTCAAATATTTGAAGCCCTCATCCAGATTTATCTATTGCAGGGCAAGCACGATGAAGCCATATCGGTATGCAGGGACAGGCTGAATAGATACCCTGATGATGCTTTTACTCTTAGCCTGCTTGGCAGGATCTACTCATCAAACAAGGATTATATAAACGCAGAAAAAGCCCTTTTAAAATCCATCGAGCTTCAACCTGACTGGATGTATCACCATAATTACCTTGCCAAGATTTACAAGACCCAGGGTAAAACCCAAAAGGCCATTGAAACGCTCGAGGATGCATTAAAGGCCAATCCAAATAATCTTTCTGCCTGTCTAAATCTTGGAGAGCTTTATGATCAAGCCAAAGAATATCAAAAGGCCATAAGATCTTACGAAAAGGCTATCGAATTAGACCCAAATCTTTTTAGCGCATCAAACAACCTTGCCTTTTTGATATGCGAACATTCAGACTCGAAGGAAGATCTTGAAAGGGCGCTTGCCTTAGCGCGAAGTTCGTATGAAAAAAACCCCAAGGATCCGGCAATCCTCGATACCCTTGGCTGGATCTACTATAAGATGGGTGACATGCAAAGGGCTCTTGATCTTATAAGAAATTCCCTTTTATTATCCCCTAAAAATCCAAGCATCAATTACCATATGGGGATGGTGCTTTACCGTCTTGGGAAGATCAACGATGCAAAGGGAAAACTAAAGAAATCCCTTGAGAGCGGCGCAGTATTTCATGGAAAAGAAGAAGCTCAATCTACCCTTGATAATATTGATAATATACCTTGAAAAAACCTTGACCATTAAACTGGCTTATATTCCATAACCAAAGTATCCGCGAGAGATTAGCAATGCTTCTCTTCCGAAAATCAATAGTTGCCCGGAATCCTTAACTTCTGACCAATCATTATAGTAGAAGACACATCCAGGCTATTTAGTTCCCTCAGTATATCCAAAGGGATACTGTAAATCGAGGCGATATGCCAAAGCGTCTCACCTTTTTGGACAACATGAATTTTATAATCCATTGTGTCTGTGCCTGTCTTTGCATATGAATGCCCTGATGTATCCTTAAACGGCCTTCCTGCCTGAAAATTTACAATGCCATCGCAAATCATCTGCGCCATCTGGGACTGAACCTTTTTCGAAACTAAAAGGTCGATATCGGAAGAATTTGTCAAATAAGCCAGTTCTACAAGCACAGAAGGGATTGAAGGGGATTTAAGGACGCCAAACTTGGCGCATTTAAGGCCCTCCTTTTCCAGCCCCTTGATCCTTATCAATTCTCCAAGAATCTTCTCCCCCAGATCTATACTTTCATTAATAGTATGGGTCTGAGCCAGATCGATCAAAATGGAGTCCAGCATCCTATCTCTGCCAAGGGGGATGCCTCCGATCTTATCAGAGGCATTTTCTCTCTCCGCTAATAACGCAGCGGCCTCATCCGTAGCTCCGTCCCTTGACAGATAATAAACGGAAGCGCCTTTCATGTCCGGTTTTCGGCATGCGTTGGCATGGATACTAACAAATAAATCTGCATGGTATCTATGCGCGATCTCAATCCTCTCCCTTAACGAAAGAAAATAGTCTCCTTCTCTTGTCATATATGCCTTAATGCCCGGCTGTTTATTCAACAAATCCCTCAGCATAATCCCTACAGAAAGCACTATGTCTTTCTCCTTATATTTGCCACGTCCTATGGCTCCTGGGTCTTCACCACCATGGCCTGGATCAATAACCACTATCCAATGGTCTTTTTTCAAGCCAATAATCTTCTTCGTTTGATCTTGCTCTCTTTGTGCATAATTTGGATTTTTTATATCTATTACAATCCTGTCAGGTTTTTCTTTGTATTTTCTGAGATAAAATATCTGATATTGCGTCGGCTCTGAAAGCGCAATCTCTATTAACAATGAACCGGGAGACGAATCCGATAATCTTAGAGACCTGATCAGAGGGCTTTCGATTTCACATCCTTGCAAAGACGATATTTTCTTACAGTTTCTGAACTCTAAGCTTATCTTTAACGTATCCTTTTTATCGGTCTCCTGGAAAAGAAGCGGACGATCCAAGTCAAACACAACCCTTGTATAATCAGGCGCTGTCCAGGAACGAACAGCATTTAGGGTAGCCGCAGCAAAACACTGTTCATTGAAGATCAAGATGATAATAAAGGCCAATAAGAGCCCTATGCCCTTTTTAGATAAACCCATTGAAAACCCGATATGAATCTTCTTCTGTCCATTTGTGACACAATGAACATTTCCTTCTGTTTATATTATCTGTTTAATCCAAAAGGAGGCTGCTCGTAATACACCCGCAACCTAAATTTTCAAATGAAGACTTTATTATTTGATGGCCTCGTAAAAAGTAATTTTCATGATGAAAAACCAGGATTTTATCGCCAAAATAAATATCAAATCTATAATATTAAACTTATTTTTAGGGGCATTTTAGACTTTTTACGAGGCCATCGTTATTTAATACCATTTAATATGAAAATGTCAACCATGGAAAGAATGTAAAAATTTGTTTTAATTCTTGCCATAATTATATATTAATGATTCCCTATTCATGTTGACACTTCATCAAAGGGATGATAAACTCTTATCCTGGGTTTTGTAATTTTTTGATTTTTATTACTTTTTATCATGGAGGTGTTATTATGTACAATCTTTATCCTTCCAAGAGGTTTGATCTCTTCATCGTGATTTTTATAGCATTGGGTATATTTGTCATCATTTCACACATTCCATCGATAATCTATGCTTGGGGGCCTGAAAATCCAAGCGGCCCTGGATTTAGGCAGGACATGTATCCAAATCCGGGATTCGGGCCCGGGTTTATGCAGGGAAGCGGTTTGCGCAGAGGATTCGGTTTCGGTATTGGGGCAGGTTCCGGTGGATTACACCTTCAAAGGGGAATCCTGCAAGAACCCCTGTATTGTAAAATGCTGATGGACAGAACAGATCTTAATTTGACCTCTGAGCAAAAAGAGGCACTACGACAATTGCAGTTGAATTATACAAAAGAGACAGGTGATCTCAGGGCAGATCTGCAAATAGCCAAAATTGAGCTCAGGAAACTGCGTTTCGCCCAGGACCCAAATTTTAACAATATAAAGAAAAAACTGGAAAATATCTCTAAGTTACAACTAGAATTACAATTGAAGCGTGCCAGGCTTCAAATCGATGCAGACAAGTTGCTTACCAGAGAACAAAAAGACTCTCTTTATCTTTCTCCTGATATGGCAGTTGATATAGATTGGGACGTGTCCATGGATTTGGAGGAAAAATCAGAAGCAGGTCTTTAATAAATCAGCACCATAAGCCATGAAAAGTTTTGATGAAATAAACGAACGGATCAAACAGGGCAAGGCTGTTGTTTTAACGGCTGAAGAGGTCATTCCCCTGGCCAAAGAAAAGGGGATAAAGGAAGTGGCGGAAAAGGTTGACGTGGTAACCACTGCCACTTTTGGACCAATGTGTTCATCAGGCGTTTTTCTTAATTTCGGGCACTCTGACCCGCCAATAAAGATGAACAGGGTATTGCTAAACGACGTTCCTGCTTATGCAGGTTTGGCAGCAGTCGATGTATATCTTGGCGCATCTGCCTTATCAGAAAAAGAAGGCGCCTTTTACGGCGGCGGCCATGTTATCGAGGAGCTTGTAGCTAAAAAAAGAATAATGCTAAGGGCCATGGGCTGCAAGACAGATTGCTATCCTTTAGAGCATATAGAAACCACTATAACCATTGATACCATTAACCAGGCTATCCTTTGCAATCCAAGAAATGTTTATCAGAATTATGCCGCTGCTACCAACTCTTCACAGCGCACACTTTATACATATATGGGGTCATTGCTGCCTCGATTTGGCAATGTAGCCTATTCCACATCAGGACAACTAAGTCCACTTATTAATGATCCAGAATACAGGACTATAGGCATTGGAACCAGGATTTTCCTGGGAGGCGGAACCGGATATATAATAGGCGAAGGCACACAACATAATCCAGGACAATTAAAGGATCAAAATGGGGTGCCTCTTGGCCCGGCCGGAACGCTTTGTGTTAAGGGCGATTTAAAGCAGATGAGCGCCAGGTACCTAAGAGGAGCCAGGATAAAAGGATATGGCGTAAGCCTGTTCGTAGGCATAGGCATACCCATTCCTATTCTGGATGAAGCGATGGCTGAGGCGGTTACCATATCTGATGAACGAATATACACGAGCATATATGATTATGGGATTCCTCGCCGCTCCAGGCCCTCATATGGAAGGATAAATTACCATCAACTCAGGTCAGGTTACATAAAACTGGATGATAAGACTGTTCCGACCAATCCCGTTTCAAGTTATGCCATGGCTCGCGAAATAGCCGCTATTCTTAAAGACTGGATAAGCAATGGAGACTTTTTTTTGATTCAGCCAGTCCAGCAGCTACCCAAAGATGTCCTGTTAAAACCAATGGACCAAAACATTTGAAAGACCCTAAATTATGCAGGTTTCAAAAAGAGTAATATTGACATTTCCTGCAAGCCTTGCCGGAACACCAGTCACATACCGGCTTGTCAAGGATTACAATCTGGTTATGAATATCTTAAGGGCCAAGGTGATTCCGAAGGATGAAGGCCGCCTCGTGCTTGAGCTGTCAGGAGAAAAAAAGGATATCGAAGCGGGCCTTATATTCTTAAAAGAGAAGGGAGTAAGTATAGAAGCCCTGGCAAAGGATATTCACCTTGATGAAGAGTCCTGTGTTCATTGCGGTTTCTGCACAGCGGTTTGTTTTCAGGATGCGCTCTCTATGAATCCGGAAACATGGAAGCTTGAGTTTAACCGGGAGAAATGCGTTTTATGTGAACAATGTGTTGACATCTGCCCGATGGGCGCCATTCAGATAAAATTTTGACACAGGTTGTAAATGACCATAGATGTAAAATGATGTAATTGCTCAATATGTTATGGGAAACCAGACTTCTAAATGGCAATGAGTTGTTATTTTCACGGGATATTGAGCAGTTACAAAATGCTATAAAATAGCCCCTGCAATTATGCTCTATTGCAAGGGCTAAAACCCTCTATACACAAAGTCCTCTCAAATTTTGTCAATTTAAGATCCTTTATAATACTGAGTTATATTCATAACAAATTGATATCAGCCAGTCTTATTAAATATCATTTGTTATCCGATGGGGTTTCAGTTTCTTCAGCACAGTAAAAACATCCCCAGGGTCCGCAAACCTTGATAATAGTTTCCTTTTCAAAGGTTGCCTGTGGAAAATAGCCTCCGCCTACCATACCTAAACCACCATATCCCTGATTAGCCGGCAAGCCGAGTCCACCATACCCAGTCCCATAACCGCCATATCCCATACTAACCGGCCACACGAATCCACCATACCCAGTCCCATAACCGCCATATCCCATACTAACCGGCCACACGAATCCACCATACCCAGTCCCATACCCGCCATACCCGCCATATCCGCCATATCCCAAATTAACCGGCAAACTATATCCAGCCATAAAAGGATTGATAAACACAGCCTCCACTGTTGGAAGCGAATCAGGCAAAGAGCCGTTCAAGCTTCTAACCCGCACAGAGTCACTGCTTCTCAACTCTGAATAATCAGCAGAGGCTGAATTATAATAAAATGGAGAATAGTAAGAATATGGGAAAGCAATCAAAAATGATTCTCCTATTCGTGTTAAGGTTAAAATACATATCAGAATGCAAATAAAAGAAATTAATATCCAGAATATTTTCATACTATTCATCTTAATATCTCCTCATATTAACCAATAAAAATTAATGAGACTGCCCGACAAGAGATACAACTATCTTAAATCATAAAATGCCATGAATTCTAAACAATTAATTCAAACAGATACACCCTTTTTCTGCCCGAATTTTGTAGTCGGGCAGCCTCTTTCTAAATAATCATCCAAAAACCCTAAACGATCCTATCGATATTCAATGGCTATTTTCCCTCAACCATCACCCCTTTTCTTCTAAAATTGCTTTGGCCAAAGCGAGTTAATAATATCTTCAAGAAATGATGTAACATATGTTAAATCTATAGCATTAATTTTTTTTAAATCTTATCCCTCCGGTCAATGAAGCATATTACAAAATGATATACAGATTAAGGTCAAAGAAATCAAAAAGGTAAAACATGCGAACTGTCCCATTTTATTTGCCTCCTTTTTTGATTATTAATTTAAAATGCCGTCCTTATCTTATAAATCAGATGCTTTTAAAATCTAAATAATTTTTTAAGTGAATTTTTTCTTTCTTACATAGTAAGTAGCAAAAAGCTCAAAAAAATTGCAATACACCTTCAGTGTACGTTGAGTTATTTTATGATTTATTTGCGGAAGTCGCTTATTTACAATGCGGATTGAGAGATTAGCAAAACTTTGAACCTGGATTCGAAAATATTTCTGCGAAATCAAACGCAAAAAAAACCATCGAAATTCGACTTATATTTATAGTCATGGGAATAAAAAATTGGGTAAAAATCTAAAATATAAATAGATGCCTTAAAAACGTAATAAAAAAACAAAAAGTCCAGTCTATACAAAAAAGGTTTTTAACAAACAAAAACTGAAAGGGAAAGTGGATATTATCATTTAAGAGATAAAAAAGGAGTTATTTATTATAGTTAAAAAGAACACTTTTAGGATTTGGGGGGTGATAAAATGGGAACAAGACCAAACATTGAGGCACCTGATGGCTTACATAATCATTTCAGGAGGCTGATAAACGGGGATCAGGAAAGTGTAGTTGCATTCATAAATGCTTATAAAAAACGCGTCATTGAAATCGTAATACACGATAATCTTTACAAGGAATATATAGACAAACTTCCTCAACCGGAATATCTTGCAGAAGCATCCCTTTTATCCTTTGCAGATAACGTGAAAAATGATTTGATTAAAGAAACGTGCAATCTGGCAAAGGCACTCCTCGATACGGTCAAAAAACACATCCATATTTACACACACAAACTGCTTAAACAGATATGCTATGAGGTGTATCTTAAAACAGAAGGCGCTGAAGAACAGCTCTGGCAGTTCGAGATTAATGTCTTTCTCATAATTGAACGGCTGTCTTCGGCAAACCCTCTATTTTCTGATCATGCCAAGGTTGCGAAACAGGTCATGTTTGAATTTATTTCTCAAATCAAAAAAAATGGCGATAGAGACAAAAAGGGGGAAGAGATTAAGGATTTCCCTTCTTATCTCTATACAATCGTCAAGAGAAGGACATGGGATCAAAAAAACAGGGACATTAGATGGAAACAATTTCCTGAATCTTCCAACTACAATGGATCTTTCGGAAATCCTCTCGAATTCATTAAGAATTCAAATTATGAAAGTGACAAAGAGGATTATTTATTCAGGGAAGAATTGATTGATATTCTGGTAGAAGAAATTTTTCCAAAACTGGACTTTTTAGAGCGATTTATTGTCATTATGCATGACCTTGAAGACAAAACTTTCACTGAAATCAGGAGAGAAATTTACTCGGAATTTAGAACCAGAATGGATGAGAGCACAATCTGGCGAAAGCACAAAAAGGCGAAAGAAACTATCAAAAGACTATTTTGCCGTATGGGTATCTATAATTATATGAAAAGCGGCAATGATCCTGCGCCTAAAAAATGTCACACCATAAATGCGAAAAGATTAAAAAACTTTTTTCTTTCGCATGAGGATATTCTGAACATGAAGTATTCTAAAGGCAAATAAATGAAACATGCAAAAAAAATTTGAGATATTCGACTTATAATAATGAAGGCAGCCAATGGAACAAAATAGAAGTTTAAACATAATGTTTATGACCTTTAGCTTGTTTTTAAGAGTCTCGAAAACAGGCAGTAATATATAATGCAAAAAGGGGGTTGACTAAATTGGATAGGGAGGAAAGTGATTTCAAAAAAACTGGAAAGATTAAATTCAAGCAAACGGGGACAGATAAATATCAGAGAGACATCAAACCTAATGAAAGGGATACAAACTTGAATACACAGAATGATGAGAGATTGCAATCCATACTTTCTAAACTTATTCCAGATTTAACTGAAGAAGAACGATTAGCCTTATATAAAGGTTATGTTAATCCATTTTCAAAGATCGCACCTTTTTCTTTAATCAATGACTTTAGGAAAAAGGCCCTGAAAAAGCTTTGTGAAGGCGTTCAAAAACACATGACAAGCCCTTCTATAGTTGACCAGACGAAGATTTCTCCTGAAAAATATTCAACTGATGAACCTAAGAAACATTCAGAATTTAAAAAACTAATTGATGCCTATCTGTTAGACGAACTTACAGAAAACGTAAAGACAGTTTTCGAGGAACATATGCTTGACTGTGATTCATGTGGAGATCTGCTTCTCCTAAGCCGTGAGATTGTGAATATTCTTATTAATGATGGAAAAATACTTTTTGCAGATATCTTTTCTGAAGAAAACAACACGGAGCCGCCAATCGATCAGCCAACTCCAAAACCCATATTGCCAAAAGATAAAGACGATCTTGCAACCCAAAACAGCAGTGATTGTTTATCTGCTGAAAACGAGGATACTAAGATTGAGTTTTGCCCTGATGACGATTCGAATTGCCGGCTAAAAGGCAAATCCCTAACTTCGGAGATAGCGCTTGGTTTGTTTTTTGCTTTGCCCCTTGCTAAAAGGGGTCTTCCGGTGACTCAAAGACTTTTATCATTTTTAAGGCTCTATAGAATTCTGCCATGCTCATTTGAGTTCTCAAATATTATAGAGGCCATCTTATTAAGATTTTTATAATTTTTTAATTCAAGGAATTCGGTTTTGTTTATATTGGATCGCCAACCCCGCAACAAGCTGCTGCGGTAATGCACTTGCTTTGCATTTTAACACGCTTTGGCAACGGTTTTGCCTTCTTCTGATACAAAAATCATGCCCTGTTCATCAGTCCAGAAGATGACTTTTTGAGGGCATTTTCCCTGGCAGATACCGCATGCAGTGCATTTCTCAGAGTCAATAACCGCCAAAGAATCTTCCATGCGGATAGCTTCTGCCGGGCATTTTTTCACACAAATCTGACAGGCGATACACCCGATCTGACATACGTCTTTTACTGTCTTTCCTTTATCATGGGAATTGCAAAGCACCAAAAACCTCTGTGCTTCAGGGACAAGCCTGATGACATTTTTAGGGCATATGGCTGCACATTTGCCACAACCCGTACACTTTCGAGTATCTATAACAGGTATATGTTCCGGTCCCATTGAAATCGCACCAAACGTACAAGCTCTAAGACATGTGCCCATGCCCAGACAGCCATATTCGCAAGCCTTAGGCCCGCCAGCCAAAATCGCAGCAGCCTTGCAGTCTTTCACGCCTGTGTATGAATATTTATCCCGAGCATGTCTAATTCCACCCCTGCAAAATACACGCGCGATCTTTTTGGGTCCTGATTCGATCTTTATGCCAAGGATATTGCCTACCTGCTGGGCCACGGCAATTCCTCCTGCGCTGCAGCCCCCAGGTTCCGCCTTCCCTTTTATAAGCGCATCGGCAAATCCAGAACATCCTGCGAATCCACAGCCTCCGCAGTTTGCCCCTGGCAGTATATCCGTGATCTGTTTTATCCTTGGATCGGTTTCAACCGCAAGAAATCGGGATGCGATCCCCAAACCAAGGGCGGAAAAAAGGGCAACGCCTCCCAACGTTAGCATTGAAGGCCACATAATGACTATTGCTCCTTTCCCGTAAATATCTTTGGTGAGATCAACAAATAATCCCTTCTCATAAGCGCCTTCATTTTACAAGCCCGGAGAATCCCAGAAATGCAAGGGAAAGAAGGCCTGCAGTTATTAGCGCGATGGCGGTTCCCTCGAATGATTTAGGAATCTCTGAGAGGCTCAGGCGTTCCCTGATACCGGCAAACAGGATGAGAGCGAGCGTAAATCCCACAGAAGTCCCGAGCGCGAATACAACGGTTTCTATAAATGTATAGGAGAGTTGAACCGTTATGACTGACACTGCAAGCACACAGCAGTTTGTTGTTATAAGCGGGAGATAGATGCCAAGCGCCTGATAGAGGGCCGGGCTGGTTTTCATGATCACCATCTCCACAAACTGCACCAAAACCGCTATCACGAGTATGAAAACGATGGTCTGCATGTAGGTTATGTTAAGGGGAGCCAGTATGTATGTGAACAAAGTCCATGTCACGCTTGCAGCCAAGGTTATGACGAAGATGACTGCCATGCCCATTCCTACGGCGGTCTCGGTCTTCTTTGAAACACCCAGAAACGGGCAAATGCCTATGATCCTGGCCAGAACAAAATTGTTGACCAGAACGGTGCTCATAATAATAATGATCAGTTTTCCCATTTCTTTATCCCTTATATCCCAGTTTTTCGTTTATCTTGTTCATCATCCCCAAGAGGAGGCCAAGTGCAATGAAAGCGCCTCCCGGGATCAGCGCGAGGAGAAATGCCTGGTAGGATTTTGAAAAAATAGTGATACCAAAAATCGTCCCATTCCCAAGAAGCTCACGTATCATCCCCAAAACAGTTATGGAGATTGTGAATCCCAGACCCATTCCCAGGCCATCGGCTATGGAATTGATGACAGGGTATTTTGATGCAAATGCCTCAGCCCTGGCAATAATGATACAGTTCACAACGATCAGAGGAATGAATACACCAAGCGCCTTGTGTATCTCATAGAAAAACCCCTCCATGACCAAGTCTACGATGGTTACGAATGTGGCGATGACAACAATAAAGACTGCCAGGCGAACCTTTTCGGGTATGATCTTGCGCATGACGGATACGACAAAATTGGAGCAAACGAGGACAAAGGTAGCAGCAAGCCCCATCCCTATGCCGTTTATTGCCTGAGTAGTTATGGCCATTGTAGCGCACATGCCTAAAACAAGACGGAAGACGGGATTCTCATTCCAAAATCCATTTAAAAAGTCATTCAGGACACTCATTTATCAATCCACCCTCTCCTTTGCTTTATAAATATAAAAGGCTTATCCAAATTTTATATAAACCTTTATTTCAGCCCTTATCTTCTGTAATCGTATCCTTATGATCATTAAAAAATTCCATTCCCTCCCGTATTGCCTTTACAATTGCACGGGGGGATGTCGTTGCGCCAGTTACCTGATCAATGTCTCCTCCATCCTTTTTGAGCATGAATTTTGTGTTTGAAATGGATCTCCCCTTAAACTGACTCCTGAACTCAGGAGTCGTGATCTTTGCGCCAAGTCCTGGCGTCTCCGAATGGCGCACGATCTCAATGCCATATATCAACCCGTTTGGATCAAGACCGAGCATGGCGACAACCTCCCCGCCATATCCCTTGCTGCTGCTCACCTCAAAGGCAATACCCGTGATCTGCCCCTCCAAGGTGCCCCTGTATACCAGCCGCTTATTTCCTTCCCCGATATCTATTGTCACTGTATCCTGATCAGGCTGGTTTTCGTGCTCAGGTATCACGGCCTCTACTGCCCTCAATTTGGCGAGCCTCCTCTGGTTTACGATTGGATCCTTTGTAAATTCATAGACCCGTGCAAGCGCCATGGCAGCCAAAACGCATAAGACTGTCAAAACTGTCACTAGGCGGATAATCTCACGCATGTTTTTTGAGCCTCCCATATCTCTTAGGTCTTGTATACTGATCAATAAGGGGTGCTGCGGCATTCATAAGCAGGATGGAAAAGGAGACCCCTTCCGGGTATGAGCCTAAGATACGTATAACGCCGGTAATTATGCCGCATCCGATACCGAAAATGATCTTACCTTTAACGGTTATGGGCGATGTCACATAGTCGGTAGCCATAAAACAGGCGCCCAGTACAAGTCCTCCTGCAAGGAGGTGAAAGGCAGGATTGGCATATCTCTGTGGATTGACAAGCCAGAAGACACCTGTAAAAACACAAACGGTTCCCATATAGGCCACAGGTATGTGCCAGGTTACATAACCCTTCCAAAGCAGAAACAAAAAGCCTATAAGCAGGGCAAGGGCGGACACCTCACCTATGCATCCTCCCGTCTTCCCTATGAATAAATCAAACAGTCTTATGCCTCCAAGTTTTGCAATGCCATCCGACTTCAATATACCGAGAGGGGTTGCTGTTGAAACCCCGTCAAGAGGCGCAATCCATCTGGTCATTTGAACAGGCCACGACACAACAAGCACAACGCGGGCCACAAGCGCCGGATTAAACGGATTATGCCCCAGACCGCCGTAAATCTGTTTGCCTATTATTATTGCAAAAACTGCCCCCACAAGCACCATCCACCAAGGAGACCTGGGCGGCAGGTTCAGCGCCAGAAGAAGCCCAGTCAATGCAGCGCTGCCATCCCACATAGACATCTGCCGACCTAATATCCACTGTATCACACCTTCAGTAAGAACAGCAACCAACATGGAAATTACAACGACCTTCAGTGCGCTCCAGCCGAACAGATAAATCCCAGTAAAAGTTGCGGGTATAAGAGCAAGAATGACACCATACATTACCTTAGGGATATTTGTGATGGTCGAAATATGCGGACCACAGGATAAGATCAATTCTCCGGTCGATTCTTGTTCTTCATTCATGATTTCGCCTCTCGTTTTTTTTGAATACTCAGAATTTCCTGTTTCCCCAGTTTTATAAGATGAACCATCTGCCTGCTCGCAGGACAGATATAACTGCATGATCCGCATTCCATGCAATCGAATATATGAAGCTTCTCAGCGTCTTCCCATCTTCCCTTTTCACAGTAAATGCCTAAAAGATTAGGCAAAAGATTCATGGGACATGCGCGTATACATTGACCACACCTTATGCAAGCCCTGGACTCCTGTTTTGCCGCCTCTTTACGGTTTAAAACAAGGATACCTGATGTGCCTTTTATTACAGGAACATCCAGACGGTGCTGGGCAATGCCCATCATTGGCCCGCCCATTATAACCTTGCCAACAGAACCATTTGTATTTCCACATTGAGCTATAAGATCAGAAAAACTCGTCCCCAGCCGCACCCTGAGATTTTTGGGATCATTGATTGCTGAACCGGTCACGGTAACCACCCTCTCTACAAGGGGCTTATTATCTCTCACAGCCTCATAAACGGCCAGGCATGTGCCTGCATTTTGGACCACCACTCCTACATCAAGGGGAAGACATGGAGGAGGCGGCACTTCTCTTCCCAGTATAGCCTTTATAAGCTGTTTTTCTGCGCCCTGAGGATACTTTAATTTTAAACCCTGAACATATATTCCACTCTCTCCTTTTGCAACTTTGGACATAGACTCAATGGCATCGGGCTTGTTTGACTCAATACCTATAAAGGCCCTGTCTACATTCAGAACCTTCATTATCAGTCTCAGACCCGCTATGATTTTCTCGGGTTCTTCCAGCATTATCCTATGATCTGCTGTAAGATAAGGCTCACACTCCACACCATTTAGAATTACTGTGTCAATCCTTTTCCCCTTGGGAGGGGAGAGTTTAACTGCCGTAGGGAAGGCGGCACCGCCCAATCCAACAATACCGGCATTTCTGACCCTGTTCAATATATCTTTTGGCTCCAGCCTGCTGTAATACAAATCTTCCTGTATAGCATCATCCCATGCATCCAGCCCATCTGATTCAATGGTTACCGCCATTACCGGCTTCCCAATCGGATGGGGGGCGAGGCAGACGGCTTTAATTGTACCTGAAATGGGGGCATGCACAGGCGCGGACACAAATGAATCGGCCTGTCCAATCAACTGGCCGGCCTTGACTTTGTCGCCTTCTTTAACCCTGGGCTGACATGGAGCGCCTATATGTTGAGACATAGGACAAACAATAACATTTGGGATTACTGCGGGCTCTATCTGTTTATGGACTGATAGCGATTTTCGATCTGGAGGATGTACTCCGCCTGGGAAGGTTTTTAATTTTATCATTTTTCACATCGTCTTATCATTGGGATTTTAGCCTCATTCAACATCTCCAAGGACAGATGATCAGGATACCCTTGATCGTAAATGATATTTTTTATCTTCGAATTTATAATCATTTTTGCGCACACAACGCATGGCATGTGTGTGCTGTATAGTGTAGACCCTTTTATCTGAATCCCGTAAACTGCGGCCTGAATGATTGCATTTTGCTCTGCATGCAGTCCCCGGCATAGTTCATGCCTTTCTCCTGATGGCACACCGATTTTCTCCCGAAGACATCCAACGTCATCGCAATGGGGCAAACCTGTGGGTACTCCATTATAACCTGTCGCAAGTATATGTCTGTCCTTAACAAGTATTGCGCCAACCTGACGACGAAGACAGGTTGACCTAGTAGCCACAAGATTGGCAATCCCCATAAAATAATCTTCCCAACTTGGCCGGGACATATGCTATCACAACCTTTTTAATTTGTAAAATCCATTTTATGGACATATAATGGAAAACGATTGCATAATTCTCCGACTTCCTGTCTTGCTTCAGCATAAACCCGTTTGTTCCCGATATTTTCAAGCACCCTGTTTACAAGGCGGGCTATAGTTTTCATTTCAGTGCATTTCATACCCCTTGTGGTTACAGCGGGGGTGCCTATGCGTATACCGCTTGTCACGTTCGCCCCCTTATCATCAAAAGGTATCTGATTCTTATTCACACTTATACCTGCCTCGTCCAGGGCATCCTCCGCATCCTTTCCGGCAATCCCTTTTGGCCTTAGATCCACCAAAAAAAGATGGGTATCAGTACCTCCCGACACAAGCCTGTAGCCAAGATAAAGAAATTCTTCTGCCAGCGACCTGGCATTTTGAACCACCTGCCTCTGATATGATCCGAAATCATCTGACATGGCCTCTTTAAAGCAAACCGCCTTGGCGGCTATAACGTGCATTAAAGGCCCGCCTTGTGAGCCAGGGAAAACCGCTTTATCAATTCGATCCGCATACTCCCTGCGGCACATTATCATCCCTCCCCTTGGCCCTCGGAGTGTCTTGTGGGTGGTGGTTGTGACTATATCACAATAAGGGATAGGGCTGGGATGTTCTCCTGCTGCAACCAGTCCGGCAATATGGGCGATATCTGCCATGAGATAAGCTCCGCAATCATCAGCGATGTTTCGAAATAAAGAAAAATCTATCCGCCTTGGATATGAGCTTCCTCCTGCTATTATAAGTCGGGGTTTTATTTCAAACGCCTGAGCGGAAATCCGGTCCATATTCAGGGTCTCTGTATGTTCATCCAAACCATAAGGAAAATTTTGAAAAAATATCCCTGAAAAATTGACCGTGCTGCCATGTGTCAGATGACCTCCATGACTCAGTTTCATCCCCATAATCCTGTCGCCAGGTTTTAACAATGCCATATAAACAGCCATATTGGCCTGAGAGCCGGAATGAGGCTGCACGTTTACATGCTCGGCGCCAAAAAGGTCCCTTGCCCTTTCTATTGCAAGGGATTCAGCCATATCTATATATTTGCATCCCCCATAGTATCTTTGCATAGGATACCCTTCCGCATATTTATTTGTGAGAATAGATCCCTGTGCCTCCATTATCGCAGGGCTGGCAAAGTTCTCAGATGCAATAAGCTCTAAAGTGCTATTCAGCCGGATTTTTTCCCTATTTATAACATCATGAATCTGGGGATCAATATCATGCAAAGGACCATCGTTCATCCTTTTTTATTTCCTTTTCATTATTTCCTTTTCCAGTTTTAAAATCTGATCCAGCCTTCTATCATGTCTTCCAGAGGGATCGCAATAGTGTGTATTGAGCCAGACATTTGTTATTTCTTCTGCAATGCCTTTTCCAAGCACCCTTCCTCCTAAAACAAGGACATTGGCATTATTATGCTCCCTGCTCATACGGGCTGTATAAATGTCATTGCAAAGCGCGGCCCTTACCCCTGGAAACCTGTTGGCCACTATGGACATCCCAATGCCTGTGCCGCAGATAAGTATACCCCGCCCAAACTTGCCGTTGGATATATCCCTTGACAAGTTTATCCCTATTTCGGGATAGTCAAAACTTTCAGATGTTAAACATCCGAAATCTTCCACATGAAAGCCTTCTTTTCTTAAAAAAACCTTCAGATGCTCCTTTAGCTCCCACCCTCCGTGGTCGCTGCCAATAGCTATAACCTCTTGACTTTTTTTAGATCTATTTTGTCCTCTGGCATCCATAAGATATTTTTAAAAAAAAGGGGTTTGGAAGCAAAATCCCAAAACCAAACCCCTTGCCTATGTCTGTAAAATTAAAACTATAAAAAAATCTATTCCGTCTAATTTAGCCCTGCCTGCTCGGGATGGCACCAGACACAGAAAGCCTGGGTGTTGCCTGCCGAAACCTTTGGGCCCCTCAGATACATATAGTTAGGATTGGAAGGGTGCGGGTCATGACAGCCCATGCATGTGAGCAATTCTTCCTCTCCCTTAAATCCCTTTGCCTCAGAAGGAAGTTTTATCTTCACGGGTTTTATGCCGCATGGATGCGTGCTTTCCATAGAAACCGGACGATAACCCAAGCCATTAGGCTCCTGTGCATGACAAGCCATACATATCGAATCGATTCTCCCCAGCGGTCCGCTCGTTGCGGGATTAATGGTCGTAGTGTCAGGCCTTGTAGTCAGAAGTCCTGGCCCTATGGCAGTATGGGCGCCATGACACAGTGCGCACTCCTCATGACCTTCGCCTGCAAAGACAAGGGCAGGGATTAACAATAAGATTAACACGAAATAAAGACAATATTTTTTCATCATTACACCTCCTTTCTCAGGTGATTAACCAAATCATCAGTCCATCATATTATATAACCACCCAATGTTTGTCAAGCAGAAAAACCCAAAAAACAGAATCATTTCAGAATCATTTATTAATGTCTTCAACGGCCGATGACCCGATTTCAGCAAGACTCATCTGCTCGCGTGACAGATAAAAAAGGCCCATAAAGACAACAGGAATAATGCAAACCGCATGGCTGACAAGGGCGAAACTCTTTGCCTTATCAACAGTTACCCCCAGCAATATAAGGGCCTCCGAACTGGCCAGGTGAAATGTGCCGACATAGCCTGGCGAAGAAGGAAGCATCACTACTATTGCCACAGCCACCATGACAAGAATAGAGCTGAAATAGCTCAATGGCATTGAAAAAGCAGGAAAGAGCAGGTAAAACCCAAGGGCGGCGACAAGCCATAAAAATATTGAGTAAATGCTGATGGAAACCATATGCCTGCCTCTCTTCAGAGACTCAAGACCTAATACAAAGGAATTATAAAATATCTCAATCCTTGAGACAAAGCCCTGCGGAAGGTATTTAAAAAGGGTGGCATTCATTACCAGCCAGACATTCCTGGGCTTCCAACACAAGAGGATTAAAACAGAGATAACCAGGCCGTAAAAAAAAGCAGTAAGAACAACCGCCAATTTCAGAAATGGAACGGTTATGTAACTTCCATGTGTATCTTCAGGAAAAGGATATATGGCTACAACCACAATAAGCATGAACAAAAGGACCAGTCCGTCAAAGAGCCGTTCGATCACTATGGTTGCAAAAGAACTTGTTTTGCTGACATGTTCCCTCTTTCCGATGATATATGCCCGTATGAACTCCCCAGCCCTTGCAGGCAAAAGGCTGTTTCCCATAAAACCAATACATTCTGCGGAAAAAAGGCTTGAAAATCTTATCCTTTTAATAGGGTCCATTAGATATTTCCATCTTTCTGCCCTGATTAAAAATATCAAGGTGTTGACAATCAAAGAAAGCAGTACATAAAAGTAGTTTGCCTCCCTTGTGGCCTTCCAGACCTTTCCAATGTCCATACCCCTTATGAATAAGAAGAAAAAAATGCCGCTTATCAATATCCCTATCCAAAACTTATACCGCTTTTTCAAATAAACCTCCATAATATCTTGACGGCCTCATAAAAAGTCGCCAAACCACTGGCTCCGGCGAAAGCCGGAGACCATAACAATCTGAAAACACTGAATTCCGTGTCAGGCACGGAACTTTTATACGAAAATAATCTGTCAACTATATCCAAACTTTACCGTTATGGCAAGTATTATGACATCCATGTCCCACCAAGTATGATTTTCGACATGGCGCCATGTTCAATCCGAAAAGCTAAAATCATCTAAATCCCTTATCATAATCTGATAGTTATCGGATCGTCAAAGAAAAAACCTGATATTTTCCCTCACATCGAAATGCCTTTTTACCCTTTCACGGGCGGTGTACCTGAAATTCTCCCTAACCTTGTCGTACCTTAGCATCTTTATTATCTTTATCATCCCCGCCACATCCTCCTTATTCACTCTGAATCCTATATCCTTGTTGACGATCTCAGGAAATGCCGATTCATCCGATGTGATGCAAGGCAAACCGCATGCCGCGGCTTCAATCACTGATATGCCAAACGCCTCATACTGACTCAACAAGACAAAGATATCCGATGCGCTGTAAAGGGAAACAGTTGACTCTACTTCCCCCAAATATAAAACATCATTATTTAACCCGAATCTATCTATTTCCATCATTAGGAATTCTATGTCTTTTTTGCTTCCGTACCCTGCAATGACATATTTTATCCTCAACCCTGAATCAATCAATTCCCTCATTGCAGGAAAAACCTTTCTTATGTTCTTTTGAAAAGCAAGGGCTGAAGTGGTCAATAAAACTAATTCATCCCCTCTCAAACCAAGCTCTTCCCTTTTCTTCTTCCTCAATTCCCCGCAATAATAAAACCTGTCCAAATCAACCCCATTATATGAGACAAAAACCTTTTCGGGATTTATAATATTCTCAACAGTCTTTTTTACATAGTCGCTTACGGCGATTATCTTATCCGCCTTGTCAAATAGTCCGATATTCAAGCCCCTTTTATACAATTTGGAGAAAAGCAGATAATCTTTTTCATAAGCCATATGGAGCAAGACATTATAATGGAAATCCCTCCTGATCCTTTTTGCAGTCACAGCAGCATATGCCTCTCCAAATCCTAAAGATATATTTATTGAGTCGAATCTATTTGTCAGGAAAAACCATAAAAATCCTGGTATTGACGTAATCCTCTTATATCTATAATGGGGGATATAGAGGCAATTTACACCCCTGTCAAGGTATCTTTCCGGCAGCCTGTCTTTTCTGTAAGGGCAGATAACGTAAACCTTTTTGCCAATAGAAGTCAATGCATTTGAGACATCTATAGTATATCTTGTTATGCCCCGAAGATCCTTGAATAAATAAAGGTATGCAAAACATATAGAATCGGGCATTGATCAAACCTCGGGATTAGGATGAAATATTTATTATGACATATCGTATAATAAATATTGAAAAAAAGATAAGATTTCAAGCCGTTTGTCATTCCTTCTTTTTTTATTTTTATTTATAATGTGATATTACTTGATATTGAAAATCACAAAGATATATATTGGAGGGGATGCATATGAACTGTACTGAAAGGTATAACCTTCTAATAACATGGAAGAATATATCCAGACTATTTCTGTTTTCCGGATTGATTTTGATCTTTATTATTTCAGGGTGCGGGCGTAAAAATGAAAAGATCGTAGCACAGGTGAATGGAGAAAAGCTCATGGCACAGGATTTTATCGAATTCTATAAGACACGTCCCAGGGTTGCAGACTGGACATCCCGTTCAGGAAAGCTCGACCCAAATCAGGTCATGGACGCGCTTATTGACAAGGTCTTGATGACACAGGAGGCAATAAAAACTGGGCTTGACCGTCTTCCGGGTTTCGATAAACAGTTAGATGGATTAAAAGAACAGGAATTGGCAAATCTATTCGTAAAAAAATGGTTTGACACTAAAATAGATATCTCTGATGAAGAGATTGAAAAGGCCATACCCGATTACAAGAAAAAGGAGATTAAATTTGCCAGGATATGTGTCCTTACAGAGTCTATGGCATGGGAAATCAAAAAAGAACTGGATGAAGGGGGGGATTTTTCTTACCTTGCCCGAACAAAGTCCATAGGCATGGAAGCAGAAAATGGCGGCGTAGGGGATTTTCTCAGCCCACATCGCGGGATCTATCATAAGGATGTCATAGAAGCGATTTTCAACCTGCAAATCGGCGAAATCAGCCCTCCGCAAAAAATCCGTGAAGGATTTGCCATCTTCAAACCTGTCGAGGAAAGGCCAATAGACCCTTCCGAATTGGATCAGATAATGCAGTATCAAAAGTCTTTGATATTCAGGGAGAAGAGGAACCGGCTTATCACGGATTTTCTTGATAAGGCAAAAAAAACCAGGAATGTCATGATAAATAACAATGCGATCAAGGAAATCTCATCCATGGGAACCCCTTTCCAGGAGCACTATGATCCTGTTCTTGCCGAAGGCAAAGGGTTTAAGATTAGTTGGGGGGATTTAAAGACTTTACTGCCCAAACCTGGCCAGGGGGAAAAGGCGATATGGGAGGATCCGAATCTGCTCTCCAGTATAGTTGAGTCCAGGATAAGGCAGCGCCTTATCGTTCTTGAGGCACAAAAGAAAGGGTTCGACAAAGACCCTGACCTTAACAGGGAGTTGACGAGATTCAAACAGGATTTTCTCTCAAGACAGCTAATCGTCAATGATGTGGAAAGTAAAATCGTGGTCACGGAAGATGAATGCCAAAAATATTATCAGGAAAACCCGGGTCTATTTTTCGAGCCTGAAATGGCCAAAATAAGCCATATACTTATCAAGGACAAACAAAAGGCGCAGGAGATCCTATCAAGGCTGAAAATAGGCGAGGATTTTGCGAAATTGGCCAAAGAGCACTCGGAGTATAAGGCAACATCTATAAGGTATGGGGACATGGGTTTTATACGCCAGGGACAAAGCGGAATGGGTCAGGAATTCGACCAAAAGGCATTTTCCCTTCAAAAGGGCGAGATAAGCGACCTTGTTGAAACACCCTTTGGATATCAGATTATATATGTAACTGAAAGGACGCCTGCCGGGGTTATCCCCTTTGAAAAGGCAAAAGACAAGATAAGGCAGGAATTAATAAATCAGAAAAGGCAGGGCCATTTTAGATCATATTTGAATGTGTTGCGCAGCAAGGCCAATATCATCATTGATGAAAAATTGTTTGCCGAGATATCCCATGGCCTCGATTAATGGGATTCTCCAGCAATTCTCATTTTGACCAATTTCTATGCCATATATTGTATATTTAGGCAGAAAATATATTGTATGCTGTGACCAAAAGCGTCAGAATGAGAATTGCTGGGAATTCTCACATAACCTCAGCCAATTCAGTCACGCAACGGGGCTGCTTAAGCCTGTTAAAGGCCTTTTCTTCAAGCTGGCGAATCCTTTCACGGGTTATCTTAAAATGACCGGCTATTTCATCAAGCGAACTTTCCGCATTGCTCCCTATTCCATAATGCATCTCTATGATCTTTTTTTCCCTCTCCGGGAGTGTATTCAGGAGATCTTTTATCTTCTCTGAAAGGTCCCGGGTCATAATTCTGTCTATTGGCGTGGACAGCCTCTTATCTTCTATACAATCCGGGACACTTAAATTTCCGTACTCCTCTGCTGGATCGTCTGTGGAAAAAGGGGCTTTTATAATATCTAAAATCTCCTGTATATCTTTTATCCTCAATTGCATTTCATCAGCAATTTCTTGCAGATCCTGGCCTTTACTCTTTTTGTGGTCGATTCGTCTGTAAACCTTTAACAACGCATTTATATTATAAAGCAAATAAACAGGTATGTGAATTATTCTTGCCTTACTTGCCGCCGCGCGGCTTATGGCTTGTCTTATCCACCATACGGCATAAGTGCAAAATCTATATCCACGATGGTGATCAAATTTTTCCACAGCCTTTATAAGTCCAATATTGCCTTCCTGCACCAAATCCGAAAAAGGCAGTCCGCAATTTATGTATCTTTTGGCTATGCTCACCACAAGGCGAAGGTTTGCCTCGATTAACCCGGCCCTTGCGTTGTCATCCCCCTCCGCTGCCCTCTTTGCCAGGTCTATTTCCTGCTCCTTTGTCAGAAGAGGGATTTTACTTATCTGGCTAAGGTAAAACCTTATTTGACTATTGCCCCCTTCATCAAGGAGTTTATTCGTTTCTGTGTATAGATCATCAACCGTAACATTTTCCGCTTCTTTATTGGACCTTTTTGAGATCGGATTAAATCGGGGGTTCGTTTTAGGACGCTTTATGTAACCCGCAAAACACATGGAATCCGATTTTTTTTGCTTATATCTGTTTTGAAAATCCCTATCGGACATTTTCGCTTTCCTTTGTAATTCGATGATCTATAGATGTTCCATCTGCAATTCATAGCAATAAAACAGCAATTTTTTCTAAAAAATTTAAAAGCAATAAATATGCCAAAATATTTATTGTCGATCTTTTTCGTATATTCTTCCGATAAAATTAAATAGCTGATAAAAAGCAAGCGTTACACAGCGACGGCTCATTCGCTTATTAAAAAGGGATAGCCTAAAAGATGTTTTTTATGGGAATAAACAATTAATCAGAATCCACTAATCTATGCTTAAACAAACGACTGGATATAAAAACTCAGAAGATGTTATTCTCATCGCCGATGACGACAAAGAGGTCAGATCGACTTTAAGCGATATCCTTGAATACAACAAATTCAATGTGATGCAGGCAGAAAACGGAGAAGATGCCATAAGGATTGCTAAAGAAGCCAAGCCCCATCTTATACTCCTTGATATTCTAATGCCGGTGCTGGATGGATACGAAACCTTTAGGCTTTTAAAAGAAGATAAAAAGACAAAGGATATCCCTGTATTATTCGTAAGTGCATTATCTGGAGAAAAGGATCAGATCAACGGATTGAAGTTAGGCTCATTAGATTATATTGTGAAGCCGTTCAACCAAGAGACCCTTATCCCAAAAATCTTAACCCATGTTGAACATAGAAAAAGACAGATTGAAGAGACCTGTCTGGAAAAGGCCCTTCTGAGAACAAATGAGCTTGAAAGGAAGGGCATCGAATATGAAATGCACGAATATCTTTGTCAGAACCTTGTGGCAATTGATATGATGATGGAAAAATTAGATAAATCTCAAATCAGGGAGATTTTCAACCATACTCTTGACAAGGCGGTCGTTCTGGCAAACAAAGCATATCCTGTAAGCATGAGAATGGGATACGGCATTGTTTCGGCATTAGAGGAATTGCTATCTCTAAAAAATGAAAATCTTGGTGCAAATTGCAGACTGGAATATATAGACAGATCCATTCCTGATCATTTCACCGAAACCGCATTACAGATCTATCGCATTGCTGGAAGGTCTATAAAGAATGCGATAAAATTCTCAAAAGCGACGGATATATCTATTAGCCTTGCCAGAGAAGAAGATATGATAATTTTAAAGATAGAATATGATGGCATAAATCTTTTCGAAATATCCGATGATATGGATGTCAAGTCGGAGGTAAAAACCTTGAGCCACCTGGCAAAGATATTCGAAGCCTCATATGAAATCGAGTCAAGCGCTTCAGGCAAGACCGCTGTAAAGGTGTCCTTTCCATATATGGCATTGTTATAGGCAGAGTATTGTTACTTTCCTAAAAAAATCGGAATATATATTTTTTCCCCTATCCATCAAAGACCAGAAAACATTTTTTTCCCTTCGGCTGAATTTCCCTTGTTGAACATAGAGTTTCTAAATGATACTTTTTTACGAGGCCACCAAACATAAAAACCCGTTGATATTAAGCAGGATTGTCGAAAATAATATCAGTATAACCATGTAAAGACAGGTTTTTTAAATCATAAAGTTTAACAGGAGCGAGGTTGGGAAAGAAAGGCATTATCTGGTTGACATTCTCCATTTACCTGGGGTTGTTGCTTCTTGCACCGATAGAGGTGACTGCTGTCGACGGGGGATCAGGGGACCCTGAAGGCGCCCATAACCAGATACTCCCCGGGCTTAAAGACGCTTTATGCAAAAGGTGCCACTTCGTCAAAAGCGGCAATGCGCCTAAGATATGGAAGGATGTCCCCCTTGGCGCGGAGACAATAAAGGATACAAAAGGGGTGAGAACCATTTGCCAGAGTTGTCATTACCCAGGAAATGCAGTGAACGCCATTTCAGGTTTTTCCCTCGGGGTCCATCCCACAGGGGGTCATGAATACAGTTACTCAAATGTCTTTTTAGACAAGACCAATTCAGGGCAAGGGGAAGATCATGTTATGCATGACTGGGCAGACATTGATCCGGTCACAGGAAGGCTTCCTGAGGGACTCAACCCTGCATTTCCAACAAAAAAGGCTGACAAATGGGGCTACCCCAGACAGAAAGGAGACACTGAAAACAAGGGTTTTTACTGTATTTCCTGCCATGATCCTCACAAACAGCCTGAAGAAAAGACCGATGGCACTGGCGATTATCTGAGATTAAAAGAAGGCGGCAATTTAGGCGCTTCAGGTGACAGGACAATATTTTGCCTGCAATGCCATCAGAACATACCGGAAAAACCTCAGCATGGTGTAAAACTGGGTTGTCAGAGGTGCCATCACCCCCATGATTCGATTATCAGGATAGAGGATGATCCAATCCTCGGTCAATGGATACTGCTGGTTCCCATAAGAAAGACCAATTTCAGGGCTCTTCCAAATGTCCCATCCTTTGGCAGTCAGGAGAACGAAATTGATCTGGATATGTCTTCAACCTGTTATGGGTGCCACAATCCGAGCAGGCCTGCCGATTTTTCAAAATTAGGCGCCGCCATTATTTTTGGGGATGACACCGATACTCCTAAGGAGCACCATCCAATGGGCAGCCAGGCAATGATAAAGGGGATGATCCATGCGGATGAAGTGATGTTCCCAAGCCCGGAAGGTCAACTCACCTGTATCTCCTGCCATGATGGATTTCATGAAGGCAAAAACCCTTATTTTTTGCGGCAGGATTTTACTGAAGATGCGGCAGGGTTTTGCTCCGTATGTCATAATGAAAAGACGTCGGAAGATCTTGGTCCTGCCAAAGGCCAAGGTCATCGCCAGATTTTCGGGAAAAGCCCTAATGGGAGAGGGGACTGTATGTTTTGCCATTTTATTCATGATGGAAGGGATTGCGGCACAGAATCAACCCCTGCCATAGAGGCTCTGATCAGGGTCCAGCCCATGAATCTGGCGTGGGCCAAAAAGGGAGATATTCAAAGCACAGAGGACTATGAAGATATATGCTATGGATGTCATGGAGACATAATATATATGAAAGGCTCAGGGTATGAAGGCGCAATGCTCCAACCTGACAAGTTTGCCAGTCATCCGTTCTCCGGCGCCCCCCACCTCGTCAAACCAAGGGAGGGCTTCCTTATCTCTGACGGCCAAAGGTCCGAAACGATAAATGATTATGGGGTTCCTTCCGGAGAGATATTTTGCGGCTCTTGTCACAATGTCCACAAAGCGTCAAATAAGCCCTATCTGAGGGTTGATGATTCTCCCTATCTTGGCCAGGGTTTTTGCGAAGGCTGTCATACAGAGTGTCCCGCAGAAGGACGCTCAAGCCATCCGGTTGGAATGCCCCCTAATATGGATAAAACAGTGGCAAAGTTTCCTGACACCCTTTACGGCGGGGGAAGCGGAGACCCAAGAGGCATTACAAGAGGCAATGAACCTGACGGTGAAACCCTGTGCCTTACATGCCACAATGTCCATGCTGCATCTACAGACCATCAGGGAAACCTGACTGATAAAACGGCCATTAGAAGCCAGAACGGAAAACACGGTCATTTGCTTTGCGCAGACAACTTCTCATCCGAGGATGGAAGCGATCTTTGCCGCTCATGCCATAAACCATTTGAAGGCATTTGCGGATCAAGACATGACTTTTCAGGCATAGATCTGGGCGAGATCAGCTCCAAAGGGGTATGTTCTGCCTGCCATACCCCTCATAAGACAAAGGATAAGGTGCTGCTGTGGCCAAGGTCCCTTACGGAAGAAAGGGGCAAATTATCTCAGAAGGACAAGCCTGATTATGTGCCAGGTATAACCATTTTCTGCTACGATTGCCATGAAGACATCTCTTCTCTCGACAACGATCCCCCTTCGAGCGCCTTTTTTAAACCACCCCAGGACATTGCATTTAGCGATGGCCCTGGGTCAAGCTCAATGGTGGGATATTACGACACAATCCCCCCTGGAGATACTCAACCGCCATCGGACGGTTCGCCAACTGGCGGACATTATATCCAGACAGCCCATATCTCAAGGTTTAGACATGGCATTGAGACAGGCGATAAACTGCCGTGCGATTTATGTCATAATCCGCATGGAGGAAACAACAATCAGGTCTTTCTCGTAAACCCTTTGGGTGTAAATACAACAGACAATCTGGAAGCCAGCCGCCATACACGGAACGGCACAGGCACAGGCAGGGAAATCTGCGCATCCTGTCATGGTTACGCCGAAACGGATGCGTTGATCGGAATACCGTTGAAGATATATGATTTCACGATTGTCAGGACATCCGGCGGCAGGGCTGAACATAAAAAAAATAGCGGCGCACCATGCACAAACTGCCACAGGCACAACAGGATTGTGCCTGTTCAAAACCAGGCCCATCTGGTACACCTGATATCATCAAGAGTCTCAGAACAAGATGGTTCAAACCTCATACGCACAAAAAGCATGGATGGCGCAAGCAGAGGTCTTGGGGTCGATAGCTGCTCTATATGTCATCTGCCTGAGCTGACATATGAAATCGGAGAGCTGAAATTCTCCGATGATCAGCCCCTCAACAGAACCAATGTCTGCCAGTCATGCCACAGCGAGGGAGGAAGTTATAACGGCGTATCGGATCCGTCAATCGGGGCAAAATTTAATTGGCGCTCATCCCCCTATAATTCAAATGGCACGCTTAAGCTCGGCAAAGAGAAATGGTGCGCGGGCTGCCACGATGAAAAACCTTCGACAATCTGGTGGCCCGGACTTGATCGAACAATCGTTGCCCCTAATATATGCGGGGAGAAAGAGTATACCGCCAGCCAGGACCAAGGTTATGGTTTTTACGAATCAGGGCATGGACTTGCCCCCTATTTCAAGTACATGGATTCGGAAAGGCGCGGCGCAGGCCTTTTGTGCACGGACTGTCACGACCCTGACCTGCCTCATGTAATGTCCAAAAGATACGATGCAGAGGCAGGAAATTATCAATCAGGATACCGCCTCCGGTCAATTAACGGGAAGGAACCCATGATCATCCCCAGGCTGCGTGACGAATACTGGCCGGGAGATTTCAATCTCTGTTATTCCTGTCATCCTGAGAAATCAATCATAGGTCTAGGGTTTGGTTACCGTTCTTACACCACAAATCATAACCCCTTCTTCCTTGTGGACAATCCCGAAACCGGCTTTAAAAATATCGACCTTCAGGGATTGAACAGGCATAATACAACCCTGGGGCCGACCTTCGACTTTATCAACTATTATCCCAGCAACAGTCACTGGAACCATCTGGCGCTCCCCAATGCGCTTGTCACCCTTTCAGTCCCTACCGGAGGAGGCAGGACCCGTATCAGCAGTTGTATCGACAGTAAATGCCACAGCAAGATCGTATGGGATTCGGATCGCGATGGATTTCTTGACTCAAGGCCATCATGCACAACCTGTCACAACCCCCACGGCACAAGATATCCGTCCATGACAAGGAATGATATAGCCATAACGCACGATCAACCTGGGCAGGACTGGCGGTACGGGTATATAAATAGCCGAAATTACGGCCTGTTTGGCAATGAGGGAGAAGACCTCTATTGCGGAGAATGCCATGCAAAACTCATGAGATTTGGTGAAAGCAACTATAAATATTACAGGAACCCCTGGGTGGATGCCGATGAAATTGCCCCAAAGGCGCCAGAATAATAAACCCTTTTCGGGAGAATCGAAATTGATTAAGATTGATCAGATTATAAACACAGGAATGTATCGGCTATCAAAATCAGGACATTCCGGATATCATCGAAAAGCCCTTGATCAAGAAATGGCAAGCCATCTACCGGGTATGAAAACAAGATACTACAGGAACACCTTTTGCATATATCCTAAAGTTTACAGGGGACAAGTCTAAGTGATTTTGCAATTATTTGAATACTATGGATAGATGTGACAACAAAATCAGAATTTTTAATAACTTAAGGTTAGTCATAACTTGAAATTGGCCTTGACAACTATTATGATTATAAGGTGTTTATATAGTTTGTTAAAACAATTCAGAATAGAATCGTTATGTCCCTCTTTAAAAAAGCGTTTCTATTGTGGAATATTCAGGTAACATGTTTAAAAGACTTTTTTTGTATCACATATCCTCTGAAAACATCTTGGTGAAAAACTTTGCTTTTGCGCTGCTCATTATAATTATCTCCATTTTTGTAAGCAGTGCCTATGCCGATGTAAATGGACCTCACGGAGACCCTCGAATCAGAAGCCCAAAGGGGATCTGCGCCACATGTCACATACCCCACGAGGCAAAAGGGCGCAAGATATGGGCAATAAGCGGCAAAAATAACAGGGACCTTTACAAGGGAATACGCCAGCTATGTCAGACATGTCATGATGGCACCTTGTTTTACAGTGGATCCCCTCCCGGATCGGATGTGTCTGACCCAGGTTATGAAACAGCCGATTATCCTCCTGCATCGTCGTACTCCGGAGAATTTGGCGTTGAAACCCAGGGTGAAGAAAAACTCAACATATATGCATCTACAGGCATATATGACGTATTCGGAGACATGAGCGCTTACGAAAGTCATGTGATGCATGGGGCCGTTGAGCTGGATCCCAAGAAAAGCCAAGTCCTTCTCGACGATATCGCAAGCGTTATTCCCGATGTCTTTCCGCTTGATCCAACGGATGAAGACATCTATCCGGAAGGCGCCCCCGAGAAATATAGATCCGGAGCGCCAGGTTTTTATTGCGGCACCTGTCATGATCCTCATAAACAGCCGGACGGGAAATACACAGGCGGGTTTTATCTGCGAACCAGGAAAGGCCACGATGTAGGCAGCCCATGGGTAAACAGGAAACCTTTCTGTGTGCAGTGCCACGGGGTGATCCATGCGCCTGAATCCGACTGTTTGGCATGTCACCATCCCCACCTTGGCAAAACAATGATAAAGGACGATGAGAAAGCAGGGAGATGGATACTTCGCAATCCTATTGTGCAACAAAATTTTTCAGCCAAACCCAATGTGCTGCAAATAAATGATGGCGATGGGCAAACCCCGTCGGCTCTTTGTTATGGCTGCCACATTGGCGAAAAGGATAACGGATGGATAGAAGCGGGAGCCGTGCCTATCTTCGGGGATGGAATATCAAATCCCATTTACACCAATGATATCGGAGACAGCGGCAAGAGGCAACACCATCCTATGGGGAACCAGGCATGTCTTGATGACCCTTCAAAAGCGCCTAACGGTGTTTTTATTCGCGCCCCAGGCTTAAATGATTTGCGAGGCAGCATCCCGGATATCCTCAACAAAAACAACGAGATTACATGCACATCATGCCACGACGGGATACATGGCTCAGGGCCATATAAAGACCAGCCGGGTGCCAAGGAAAAAAGCAAAAAGAACAACTTCCTGCGATGGGATTTCGAAAATGACAATCCTGGATTCTGCACACAATGTCATTCGAATATGGACAAAAAGGATGCTTTTTCCGCACAGAATCTGGATCACGATATTAAACATCATCAGACAAAAGACGAGGCATTTGCCCGCAATGTAACCAGGCGGACATTTGTATACGATCCAAATTCAGGGATTCAAGAAATAGAGACAGGATGTGGCAATTGCATGTTCTGCCACTTCATCCATGACGGGGAAGACAGGGGCGAGACGGCAACACCTTCTCTTGAGGCATTGATGAGGGTTCCCCCCGTCAACCTGCCATGGTCGGGAAACGATAGCGCTGAGGATTACGAGGACCTTTGCTTTGGCTGCCACAATGGTGAATACAAGGGCAAAAAAAATATTGTGGGAGACCCTGAGACAGGCTCATGGCTAAAACCGGGCCTCTATTTTTCACATACCTTTACAGGCGAGCCGAATATATCGATAGACCCCAATATCTTTCCGGTATCGGACGGGGATGCTATCGATGTTTTTGATGATTATGGCGTATTGGAAAGAAATATCTATTGCGGCACATGCCATGACGTACATTCAGGCAAAAACTGGCCTTATCTCAGGTCGAGCAAATCCCCATATGAGGCATATGGTTTTTGTGAGTCATGCCACGACCAGGACGATTTTGTGATGCGCAGCCACCCTGTCGACCGGGGACCTAACGATGATAAAAGCAAGGGATCCATGACCAAGGCCGCCTTCGATCCTGTCTTCTCGCAAGGCGGAAGCGGAAGACCTGGAGGTATTTTGTCTGAAGGAAAGGTCATCTGCCTTACCTGTCACAACACACATTCGGCGGTCACATCTAATGAAGAAACGGCGCATGGGACTCTCCTTGTCATGGACAATTTCCCTGCGGATTCTCCAAATACAAATGGCGACGAGATTTGCATGGGATGCCACGATCAGGAGATATTTAAGGTCAATGGCCCCCATATCGACGAATTATCAGAAAAAAACTATAAGGGAATCTGTCACAACTGTCACACCCCCCATTATGCAAAAACCGGATCCAAGATATGGGCGCTTGAACTTAAAGGTGAATTCGGAGGTGTGCACGAGCTGTGTTATAGCTGTCATAATACATCAGCGTCATCAGGCATAGACAGCGTATTTTTGAAAAACAGATATGAAAACCATGTGATGTTTGGCGGGGCTGCCATAATAGCCGGAAACTGCCCCTATGCGCCCAATCTGGAAAAGGATGTCGACACATCTTTCTTTCCGCTTGATCCCAACGATTATGACACCATACCGGACAAGGATGTCACATATTGCAGCCGGTCGTCTTTAAAATACCTTGATAGTCGAAACAACGAAGGCGCAGGATTTTATTGCGGCTCATGCCATAATCCCCATTTGCAGCCTGATGATCCAAACTCAAACGGGGACTATCTAAGGTCCCGTGATCAAGATTCTATTGGCACACCAGGCAACAGAAAGGATTTCTGCAAACAGTGTCATGGCGTTTATCATTTTCCAAGCTCCGATTGTCTTTACTGTCATCACCCCCATAAAGGGAGAACTCTTATTGAAGAAAATGAATATGCAGGACGGAAGATCATCTCCTTATTTCCTTTGAAAGATATGATCCCGGAGGATTTTTATTTTTCTGCGCTGCCTAATGTGCCAAAGATAACAGAAGACCCCAATGACCCTGATCCGATCCCATCCAGATATTGTTATTTCTGCCATAACTTTCAGATGGAACAAATTGCTGAAAGACCGATCCCTGTAATATATGGAGACGACGCCGGCGCGCTTGGAAAAGAACATCACCCGATGGGCGCTCAGGCAAGCCAGAATGACCCTAACAAATTCATAAGCGGCGATTTTATAAGGGCAAAAGGGATGACAAAGAGTATATATAGCTCTGCCAAACCCATTTTAAATCTGAACAAAAAGGGTGAAATTACATGCACCACTTGCCATGATGACCTGCATGGCCCTGGTTTCTTCGAAGATCAACCGGATTCGGCAAGTAAAAGCGAGGCAAACAAATTCCTCCGCTGGGAACTGAATAATATAGATGGAGAGGACAAACCCAATTTCTGCATAGCCTGTCATGATGACAAAAATGTCTTCAATCTCTCCGAAGGCAAGCACCTCATTTCAAAGGGCGAGCACCCCGATGAGAGACTGAAAAGGGGCGGGTGCATGTTCTGCCATTTTATCCACGACGGAGAAGAAAGGCAACAAGAAGATCCAACAGCAGGTATCGCAATAAGGCCTGATGTGGATGCCCTCTTAAGGATCGGCCCTGTAAATCTATCATGGGGGGACCGGACAGGAAACGAAAGCATCTATGATTATGAAGACCTGTGTTTTGGGTGCCATAGCTCGCAATCCATTGTCAAATACAAACCTTTAGAGCACGGATCGCTCCTTGATCCCAATCATTTCACCCATCCTTTTGCGATCTCCAGCAGACAGGACATAATCGGCGTTGGATTCCCAATATCGGATGGACAGGGCACGGCGGTTCTGGACGACTATGGGACGCAGGCAGGCCAGATGTACTGCGGTACATGCCATGATATCCATGACAATAGCACCGCCCCTTATATCGGCAGTCATTCGTCACCCTATCAGCCCAATGGCTTATGCGAGGAATGCCATGATAAGGGCGGGCAATTTGTATCCTCCAGCCATCCCATAGGCGTTGGCCCAAATCCTGACCCTTCCCAGGGTGGCAGGACAGCGTCCGAATTTGTAGACACCTATAATGGCAAAGGTTATCTATTTTCACAGGGCGGAAGCGGAAGGCCGGGCGGCGTGACCTATCCATTCAATACACAACAGGAAAAATCCACTGACGGCGGGAAAGGCAAGGTCATCTGCCTTACATGCCATAATGTCCATGCAGCGGCCACGTCCTGGCAGGGGACGACCAAAACGGACACCGAAAACCAAAACCACGGAAAACTGTTGGTCAAAGACAATAATGCCTATCGGCCTTTACTTGCCCCTGGCAGCGAGCTTTGCAAGGCATGTCATCCATTCGGCGCAGAACAGTACGGATTCCCATCAGGAAAACATGGAGGGAGTTTTACGTGGGAGCAATCAGGCATATGCAGCGCATGCCATACGCCTCATTACTCCAAAGGACCTAAACTCTGGAGCCTGCCAGGCTATAATGCAGGCCCTTTTAAAGGAATCCGCCAGCTTTGCTTTATCTGCCACAATCCTGATCTAGTCATTGCCACGGCAGGGACAAAAACCGTATTTAAAGAGGCAAACCTGGGAGGACGGATACCTGATGATTACTATGAAGATCATGTAACAAGAAATTGGGCAAACATTGGCAATATAGAATTTTATGACCCTAATGTCTTCCCTCTCGATCCCAATGACCATGATGTAATACCCACAAAAAATCAGGTAGAGCCTGATCCCCATGACGGTTTCTATTGCGGCTCGTGTCATAATGTCCACATACAGCAGGGATTTGACTATCTGAGGAGCAAGGACGGGAACACCGGACTACCCTCTTATCGTAAAAATTTCTGTATAGAGTGCCATATAGATGCACATAATCAAGATACATCGGATGACTGTCTGAAATGCCATCATCCCCATATGGGGGCAACACGGATCGATGACGACCCCAACGGCCGCTGGATAACTAAAGTGCCTTTGGCCAGAGCAAGGGATTTTATGGCCCTGCCAAATGTGGATGGCTTTACCAGCCCGGATGTAAGCTCGACATGTTATAGCTGTCATGCCCCGTATCTGCAGGATCCTAATACACTGGGATGGAACGACCTTGGAGCGACGACTATATACGGAGATTTCATTGATACGAATTCAGATTCTCAAGCCAGGGCAAAGGCGTTTGGTTGGACACCAAGAGAACACCACCCGATGGGAAGACAGGCAAGATTTGGGCAATCCCTGAGGGCTCCGGGGGCGGACAGAAGCGTATTCAACATACATGGGGAATTGACCTGCACGTCATGCCATTATGAAAACCATAAGGGGGAGAGGGAAAACAACTTCCTGAGATGGGACTTCGCAAATGACAACAGCCATTTCTGTATGAGGTGCCATACAAACAAGCAGGAGATCAATTTTGGCCCTCCGGGGTGGGGACATCATCAGACCAGGGAGAGCAGCCCTTTGGAAAGATATGTGAATGAGCGTTTTGAGATAGATGGAGAAGGTATTTATAAGGATACCAAAGTAAAATGCGGCAATTGCATGTTCTGCCATTTCATACATGATGGCAACGATCAGGGCGATGCAAGTAAACCCTCAATAGACTCGCTCATGAGGGTGCCGCCTGTCAATCTTATGTGGGCGGATTCATGGCAGGATGAAGACACGCTTGACTATGAGGATCTGTGCTATGGATGCCACAGTCAACAAGATATTGTAGGCGGCGTTGGCGGATTCGGGTCCCTGATTATATCCACTAAGGGCCTGTCGCCCGATGCTGCATCCGACCCGATTCTGGGACGCAGGTTCAGCCACCGTTTCCGTTCAGCTCCAAATCCATCGAGCGCGACCATGATCAGGTTTTCATCAGGAGGTCCATTCCCTCTCTCTGACGGCAAAGGGGAAAATATACTTGATGATTATGGCGCTGCATCCGGCAATATGTACTGTGGCACATGTCATGATGTCCATAGCTGGGCGGCAAATCCGGGTACTAAATATCTAAGAGGGCTGACTTCCCCCTATATGCCCGGAGGTTTCTGCCACGAATGTCATAGCGCCGAGCCTGCCCCCAGCGTATGCTCCCCCGCTCTGAATCACCGCCTTGCCCCTGCGCCTGAAGGATTAGTCTCTGTTGTGGAATGGTCACCCCTCCTTTACAGCAATGTGGATCCAGCAATGTCAAGAGGCAAGGGAGAAAAGGGAGGCTTCGTTGCAGTTCCGGCAGGCTTGACCCCAAATCTAGGCCAGATGACCTGCATGACCTGCCATAACATACACGCTGCGGAAACCACCTATGACGGGCATGTGGACCAGCCGCATTCGGATGAAACCGCTATCGTGGACGGAAGACGCGGCAAACTTCTAATAATAGACAACGGACATGGGCCTTCAGGGAGCGATTTGTGCCTGAACTGCCATCCGGATCACTCTCAGATAATAGGATCTCAACACGACTTCACACACAGGGGTCTGGATGGCCTGGGCGCAGGCATCGCAGATAAGGGGGTATGTTCCGCATGTCACAGGCCACATATAGCCCTGGATGAAAAACTTCTCTGGGCAAGACCAATGGTTGAAGAAAAGGTCATGTTCGGATCAGTACCCGGATTCGCCCTGGGATCCACAATATACTGCTATGACTGCCATTCCGGGCCATGGTGCGACATAAATCCCCTCCCCGAACTTTTTCTTCCTTTTCCGCCCCAGGATGTAGCATTTATAGACGGGCCTGGCGGGATTATTGCCGGCTATTATGAGTATCTTCCTGCCTTTGTTCAGGATATACCGCCCCACCGTATCCCTGCCGGCATGCCTACAGAGGTAAAAACATCAGGGCATTACATCCGGCAGCCCATCATAACCCCTGGGATAGCACAAAATGACAAGCTGGCCTGCAACGACTGCCATAACCCGCACCGAGGCATAACAAAGGAAGGGATCCCAAATCAGGCTTTTATCAAAAGCGTTCTCGGAGGGAAACCCATGGGACCTTACAAGGCAAGCATGAACATGACCTATCACAAGGAAATCAGAAATAACCTGGAAAGCCGTCAGGCATGTGTCGCGTGCCATGGACTTGCGGACAGGCCAAACGCCCCTGTTTATCCTCCCGCTGCATTTGTGCAGGTAAATCCTTTATATACAAGCATTCTCCCTGTCGCAAGACCTACATCCACCGTTTACGACCATTTTGATGCCGGGCTGTATCCTTGCACAGACTGCCATAAACATAACAGGGCCATGGTGCTTTGCATAGACTGTCACAGCTATCCTCCGGTTACCACAGGAAATGGTTGGTCAGGTACCGGGGATACGGATCAGAATTATACCGGAGGGGCGGGCGCCCATTATAAACATGTGCTTGAGCATCAGTTCCCTTGCACGATGTGCCATCTTGGCTGCCTTCATGACCCTGGAGGCGCCACTGTAGTAAACCCTGTATTCATAAGGGCAAAGGTAAGCATTGACTTTGATGCTACATATAAATTCCCCAGGACAGCTGGGGAGTACCAGACCAAAATGGGATATTATGGCCCGGATGGAAAGCCCACAATACCTCCGCTCTACGACCCTGTTAATCAGACCTGTTATGTAGGCTGTCACAACCCGCTTGTGGGAGACCCTGACGAGACACCCAATCTTGACAACCCCAGCCCAAGCTGGTCGCTGCAAGTCCCGCAGGCCCCCACACCTCCAAATTTCCCAGGCAGTGGTTTTGAATCCTGGATCACTGTGAGAATGCCTTATCTGGTGCCTACAGGCATCCCTGGGCAATGGATAATCCCCTGGCCTGGCATGTAAAAAGGGAATCAAATCATGGGACATAGAACATATATAATAAGATGCAGGAAGATGATAAAAAGGCATACAGAAGGGAAAACCTGCAATAATAAAATACAGGGCATGTCAAGATTTCCTGCACTGATATTAACATTGGCCTTGATAACAGGTTTGACGGGTTTACTTTTCCTTTCACAGCAAAGAAACTATAAAGCCCTGGCACAGGTGATGATGGAAAAGACATCACCTCCCATGAGCTGCGCCGGATGCCATGATTTTCAGGCAAAGCTATTTTCTGATTATCCCTCCCATCATCCAAACTTTCTCACGTCGACCGTGCAGACAGATTTATGGACAAAGGCAGACAACATCAAAAAAGATTGTCAGGCATGCCACATGTTCGACCCTAAAAAACATACAAAGGGCATAATATTATTAAAAGACCCTGATCCGGCAGACAGATTTGTGTACAGCGGCGATTTGATAAATAAGACAAACCTCTGTCTTTCATGTCATGACCTGCCATCAGACCCTGCAAAGCCTGCCGTATTTTTCAGCACGGGAGGTTCACCCCCTGAGATAGCATCCATGTGGATCAACAGCGTCCATGGGAAAAGCAATATTCCAAACACGCAATCCCCTATCGATTGTCTGGTATGTCATAAATATCATGGATCCGCATTCCCAGGTTTGAGAAAGCTCAAAGATGAAGATCTGTGCTTCGACTGTCATACAGAGAAACAGCAGGAGTTCGATCCTGGCTTTGCGTCCCATCACAAGATTGAGCCCATACTTTTGGGCTCCCAGTTTCAGGATGTCCTTGATTGCACTGATTGCCACAATCCGCATCTCGTGACAAAACAATATCCTATTACAAGGCCAGGCCTAAGCACAGAGCTTTATCAAGCCCTTCCTGCCAGCCTTGCCACACCAATCGTTACAGATACGGACACAGGGGTCCTGATTTCAGGGACGCCTTATTATACAGGGCAGACAAATGAGGCAGGAACGCCGTTAAGCGTCCTTTTCTGCATGGAATGTCATGCGCCTAATCTATTCGAGCCGCTCAGGACACCATGGCCGGGCGCGCCTAATATATCCTTCGAACTGACCTCCAGAAATTATGGCACAGGCACTGTCTCGAATTTCTATTATGCCCATAACCATGTTCAGTCAGGATCATGCAGCACCTGCCATACCACTGGAGGAGGCGGAGGAGGCGGAGGAGGAGGCGGCGGCGGCACTACCATTATCAACAACACTTTTAATGGACATTTTACCCACAAGGACAATGCTTCATGCACTTACTGCCATGATCCTCATGGAACAAAAGGGACATTTGCAGGATCAACCGCCAGTGGTATCATAGGCATTCAGAGAGGGCACCTCCTGAAGGATTGGTTGCTGGTTGACTCAAGGTACGCAAATGCGCTGCCAGCATACGGAGGGTATCTTGCCCTGCAAAACGGCGCCAAAAGCTGTCTGGCTAATGACCCTTTCAATAGCTGCCATAATGTGAAGTATATACATAAGTCAAGCGTAAAACCCCTGGATACGCCCACCAGTTGCGATACAGAAAGTTGTCACAGCGGTTTTAATCCTGTGGCTGCAAGGACACTGGCAGACAATATAGCGCCGGAGGCCCCAAGATAAATAAACACTCATGAACAAGTATTTCACCACCGAGGATGAAAAAAATAAAAAGGATAAACTGGTTGCATTTCGGATGTGAAATCTGCAAGGTTATTAACCGATATAATTAATAGGGATATATGCATAATTAGAAATATGGAGGATACAAGGTGATCCCCAATACTATATTCAGCGATAAAAAAAGATTCGTGTTTCAAACCCTTTTTACAGGCATGCTTGTATTTATCTGGATATGCCTTTTTGCCGGATCAAGCCATGCAATAGAGGCAAGGGCAGGGGATGGGGAGGCGCATATCACATGGATCGCCCCTACAAAAAACGAGGATGGAACTCCGCTTACAGATCTTAAAGGTTATTATATCTACAGAACAGAAAATCCGTCGCATCCATACAAAAGGTTAAACGAAGAGGCAGTCAAGGGTATATGCTACACAGACACAGGGCTATTAAACGGCATCACCTATTATTATGCTGTCACTGCTGTAGATTTCTTCGGTAACGAGAGCCAAAGGTCCCCTGTCGTTTCCATTACCCCTAATATTCTTCCTCCATCCAATTTCAAGGCAAAACCAGGGGACGGGGAGATTCAGCTTCTATGGGAGCCCTATGAGAAATCGGATATAAAGGGCTATCTTATTTACCGCAGGGGGGCATTAGATACCGAATTTAAAAAGATCACTGATATTCCCGTTCCAGCACAGCAGACACATTACATAGATTCCTCTGTGGCAAACGGGATTGCCTATTTCTACATGGCATCATGTGTAGGTATGGATGGAATGGAGGGATTGCAGTCACAGGAAGCAGGTGCTACACCTTTAGCAATTATACCAGGCGAGCTGGTCTCTGTTAAAGCCTTATATATCAGGGAACAAGAGGGTATTAGCTATGTCAAACTTACATGGGAGGAAAGCCAGGAAGAAAATGTCACAGGTTACAATGTTTACAGACGTCTTAAAACTGAAAGGGATTTTACCAGGCTTACTCCAGATCCTATAAAGGAAACATATTACAATGACACAACAGTATCTGCAGACAAGGGGTATCTTTATTCCGTTGTAGCAGTTACCGGCGGTGGTATGGAAACCCGGTATCCGAGAGAGGCCGAATGTTTTACTTCAGAGGTATACATATCCTCATTTTCCCATGACACAGGAGGTATGGCAAAAAAGGCGGGAGATGAGATATGCTTCATGTTGAGAGGCGAACCCGGCGCTTTTTCGTCTTATAAGATAGAGGGTTTGACATCACAACTGCCTATGGAAGAGATAAACGACGGTGTTTACAAGTCGTGTTTAAAAATAACGCAGGAAATGTCCATTGATCAGGCCAAGGCCACAGGTTTCCTTGAAGATAAAAACGGGAATATGACTTCCGTTGCAGCCAATAAGCCTATTACCATCGACAATGAGCCCCCCGGCCCGGTATATGATTCAAAGGCCATATTGGATTTAGGTATAGTAAAGATAACATGGAAGAGCCCTGATGGGGAACATAGCGGTTTTGATATCTTTCGAAAGGAACTGGTATCCACTGGAACTTTTGATAGCGACCCTGACGCTGGAGAACTGATCGCGAAGGTACAGGCAGGAAATACCTCCCATTACGATAGCGCAGTAAAGCCCGACAGGGATTATATATATACAATCTCAGCGGTCGACAGGGCAGGCAATCTGTCCACCCCTTCATCAACCCCTTCTGTTCATGTGCCATATCAGGAAGGGATACCAGTTATAGAGAAGGTTATAGACAATACCGCAGGGCTGCCACAAAAGACTGGCAATAAGATCCATGTAGAACTGACTGGAGAAGAGGGCTGTCAGGCAGGATTTTTTATTCAGGGTGTGTTTGAGGGTACCGTCCCTATGACGGAGACAGAACCAGGAAGGTATTCAGGGGATTATATAATAAGGCCTGAAGACACATCAGAGGAGGCATTGATACGTGGGTGCCTGCAAGACGACATGAATCATTTCAACATCCAGAACTCCCCTAACAGATTCCCAATAAATTTCGAATCGAATGACACAACACCTCCTTTGATTTATGAGATAAGTCATAATGCCTTTGAAATATCCGGATTCTCAGGGCATCTGGTGCCGGGGAATCATCTTGACATAACACTAAGAGGTGAACCTGGCTGCAAGGCCCTTTTTGCCATTTCAAATAGTGATATTACGGCATATATGAAGGATGGCGGTTCAGTCTCCACTCCCGAGAGCTGTGTCATCTTCCATGAAATGTCAGAATCAGAGGATTATCCCGGCCAATATTCCGGCGGTTATACAATAAAATGGGAAGACGGGACTTCTGCTGAGAAGTGGTTATGGATCTGCCTGGCTGACAAGGCCGGCAATCTGGCATACAGGCAATCGGATGAGACTTTATCCATCGATGCCAGGCCAAGGATAGAGGTCATACCGGCGGACAAGGCCCTTTGGGTGGATCAGGAATCCAAAACCAGGATCACCGTCAAGGTTACAGATGCAAACGGAAACCCTGCGGAAAGGCATCTTATTGCCCTTACCCTGACCACTACGGATGAGTACACAGGTGTAGTCGGAGGGGGAGATTTCGGGAGGCGTATAGACAGTGATGATATGGGTATAGACTTCGATCAGGAAACGGATTCCTGGGGTGAAGTTGAGATAGAATATAGCTCCGGTTTTGCGGCAAAAACCGCATTGATTGTAGCCAAAGATCTTACAACCGGACATGCCGGCGCAGGCTATATCCTGAATATACTTAAGGCCCAAACGGATATCTTCCTGTACCCTCCGGCAAGATTCTCTATAAATTCTTTATATAAGCTTATCCTTACGGCAGACCCTGGCAGGCTCACAGCTGATGGAGTAAGCACATCCATGATCACGGCGCAACTTGCAGACATCTCTGGCAATCCAGAAAAGAAGGAGGGGCTGAAGATCAGCTTTCATCTCTCAGACGAAAACAATGGAACCCTATCATACCCTCGAGAGGTTCACACTGACAGCTATGGCCAGGCATCTATCCGTTATACCGCAGGGATCATAAGGGGAACTGTGACTATAGCGGCTTTCTGCGAATCAAACGACAGATATAATGGGGCTTGTAGCGCTGTAGACATCGCCTTAATGAGTGATGCCCCCGCCATATTGAAAATCCATGCAGATCCCAATTACCTTACTGCAAATGGCTCTGAGGAATCCACTGTAAAGGTATGGGTGGCTGATATAAATAAAAACTCGGTGCAGCAGGCAGTAGTGGAATTTTATATCCTTCAGGATGGAATGGGAAGACTATCTGATATAACAAGGACAACAGATTTCAACGGCCTTGCCAATTGCACCTACACATCGCCTGCCCTTTCAGGGTATTTGCCAGCCGTTGCCACGATTCAGGCAAAGATTACCTCGCGTGTGCCTGACGGAGAAGAAATGGCAAAGGCATTGGGTACTATATTTGTGCCTCTCATTTACACTGAGCTGAAAGCCGACGAAGAGTTAAAAATCCTGGAATGGCTCTATAAAAAAGGGGATGATATAAAGGAGGGATCGCCCATAGTCCGCATATCGACGCAAAAGGGCGATTTCTCCCTGAATGCCCCCGTCTCCGGACAACTTATCCAAATAAAAAGGCACAGGAGAGAGGGTGTCAGACTGGGCCAAACCCTGGGGCTGATAAGGGCAGACGATGAATATCTGGAGCTTGATTAGTATATATTCGATAGCAATTTGCCCGGCAAAACCTCATGCCGCCTTTTGTCGCCACGAAGGATAAAAATAGAATCTATTTTCAATACAAGCCGCAATAATAATCTTAGGTCAGAAACGTCTAATGTATGGTATAATTGTATATAAATATAATTGGCATATTTATTGCTTTTTTAAGGGATAGTTTCCGGCATGAAGAAAATCTTCAATTGTCTTAATCTTTAATATGTGGGGGAATTGTACTCGATGACAAATCGCCCGTTGACTTTGAAAATAACAAAAGGCATCTGCTTTTTAACATTGCTGATTACATCATTGATTATGGCTTTGCCCTATAAAGGTATCTCAGCCCCCCGTATAACTGGCGTTCTGCCCAACCAGGGGCCAAAGGCAGGGGCAAATATAACTATTACAGGCGAAGGCTTTTCCCCTGACGACAAGATAACTATCTGGGGCGGCGGGACATATATAAAGGGTTCTTATCCTACAACCGGACCAGCCAATGCATTATCCTGTTCGGGCTCTTATGCCTATCTGGCCTGCGGTTCTGAAGGGGAAACAAACGTAAACGGGGTACAGATATTCGATATTCAGGACCGTGCAAATCCCCGCCCTGTATCCTTTTTTGAACTAACCCAAAAGGCCAATGATATCCTTGTGTTTGGAAATTATGCCTATGTGGCTGATACAGATGGAGGGTTGCAAATACTGGATGTTCATGACCCTAATTCTCCTTCTTTAATCACATCCCTTCTTCTGCCCGATTATATGAATGCACTGAAAATTTCCGTATATGGATCGCATATCTATATGGCTGCGGACTATGGGGGACTGCTTGTAATAGATATAAGCGATCCTGCAGCGCCTTGTATAACCGGATCATGTGCCTTCCCTCCTGACGGATATGCGCTGGATGTCATTGCCGAAGGCGATTATGCATACGTAGCGGCAGGGTGGGAAGGGGTAAAGGTGATAAATATAACCAATCCTGCAAATCCCAAACTCATCGCAACATTCTCTTCTGGAAGATTCATTTCAGGGATATACAAATATCAAAACTACCTCTATTTGTCTGCAATGAAAAACGGGATAGAGATTGTTGATGTATCCGTTCCAGGAAATCCTTTATCTGTAACGAATTTTTCCACCCCGGGGCTGGCTCGAGAAACCTGCGTTATGGGAAACAATCTATATGTGGCGAATGATTATTGCGGAGTCGAGGTTTTTAATAATGACATACAAAACTTCTCGATGGTTGGATTTCAGGAGACCCTTGGGCGGGCTGTTGATTTGCAAATCTTTGACAATCACATCTTTGTGGCAGGCTCCCAGGGGGGATTTCAGATCATCGACGTTGCAAACTCTAGGAACCCCTCTATTGTCAATATAGCTGATCTAATGGACGGGGCTACAGGGGTTCAGGTAAGCGGCCTCTATTTGCAAAAAACCCTGCTGTCAAGATATATATATATCTTCAGCAAATCCTATTCCTTTGGACAAAACTGGTTAAAGATAATAGACGTCTCAGACCCAAAGAATATAAAGTTATTGGGAAGCACTTATGACATAGGTCCCAGGCCTGAAGATCTGGAAGTAAGTCAGGGTTACGCCTATCTGGTTGACGGAGATGACGGCCTGCAGGTTTTCAATGTCACGGACAAGCGAAATCCTCAGATGCTCCCCTTTTATGATAATGACACATCGGGCGGCAGGGGGATATTTTCCCGGGACAACAAACTTTTCCTGGCTGACTCTAAGGCCAATGGCATGGCATCCCTAAAAATCTTTGGTTTAAGTTTGAGCATGTTTCCCTATTTGGCGGGTGAGAGTCCTCTCAACACCCTCTATGCAAGCGCCGAGGCTATTTGCGGCATGGGAGAAGGTTATGCTATAGTGGCAGCAGGAACCGAAGGGATAGAGATCTTTAATGTCCAGACACCTTCTCAGCCATTCAGGCTAAAAAACCTTTCAATCCCAGGGTATATCAATGATGTTATCTCTTCAGGGCAGCTTGCCTATCTTCTCAATAAAAATGGCCTTGTACAGATTCTCGATACAGGGACGCCCTCAAATCCTGTCATTTTGGGATCTTGCGAGACCATCGGAGAGGCGAGGTCCTTGTCGCTTATAAATAATCATCTGTATCTGGCTGAATGGGGAACAGGCGTGCATGTCATCGACGTTGTGGATCCTGCAACCCCCCTGGCGATTGCCTCTTTGAAGACATTGACCCCGCCCGAAGATGTGATAGCTACCGATGACTATATCTATGTGGCCATCGAGAGCGGAATGATGATTTTGGATACGATCAAACCATGTCCGTCGGTTTTTTACGTCAACGATACCATGTTAAATGTGGATACCCCTCCTGGATTGTCCTCTGGCACTTATCATATTACCTTGACCGATCCCAACGGGCTTATATACTTATTCCCCAACGGGTTTACGGTTGGTGAAAACCATTGTCCAGTAATAACATCTATCAAAGATAATGATAATATAATAGGCTATGCAGGGGAGGAATTGTCCATTGTCATAGACGCAAATGATGCAGACAACGATCCATTGACCTATTCCGTCTCCCTTTATAAACTCCCTGCAGGCGCCACCCTGAACGGGAATGTCTTTTCATGGACACCTGAGATCAAATACACAGGAGGTTTCAGGATATATGAGGATATCGTCTTTACAGTTTCAGACGTTGAATGTATAGACGAGAAAAAGATCGATATCTGGATCATCGAGGAAATCTCCAATGTACCGCCAGTCATCGATGTACCGGCAACTTACTACGCCAAAGAGGGAACGGCAATGGCCTTTCTGATTGACGCCTACGATTATGATCCAGGTGATTTGAATTCCTTGGATTTTACAGTGCAAAATGCCCCTCAAGGCTCAAGCTTTCGGATATTGTCTGTTCAGGCAGATAAGGTAACATGCGGCTTTTTTTGGACACCGACCTATACACAATCAGGCGCCTATGATATAACCTTCGTGGTCAAAGACAGGCATCTGGCCCAGGGTCAAGCCACTGCTTCTGTCATCGTTCAGAATATTACCGGCCCCATACTTTCAATAAACTTCATAAATGGCCGCAATATATGGATATGCCCTGCGGGCAGGACCAATTATACATCCTTTGATCTTCTCAGAGAATTGGGTGAGGATGCAGTATATTCAATACTGGCTTATGATTGGGACTCCACTGTGGTTCATAGCTGTTCCTGGTTTTATGGAAGGCCGTCAGGGGATGATTTTCCAATGAACCAAAGCCGCGTTTATGCAGTCTTCACCAAGGCAGATGTTTCCTTGTCCTGGCCTATTAACTGAATCAAAAATCTTGCAAAATATGAAGAAAGCGCTCTTGATTTATACTTTAAGCCTCGCCGCCATTCTGAACTTTTTTTTCGGTATTTTAATGGCGGAATTGGTTATTATCAGCCTGCCTGAAAAGGAAATTGGAGCAATGGATACATTCCCTGTTGGACCATTGGATCCCGTTCAGGCTGTCAGGCAGCGTCCCGAATGGACTAGCCATCTGGTGCTGGTATGGCAATATGAAACCGATATCCTCAAAGATGAGTCTCTTTATAAGCAGGCCGGACTTCATGGCTTTCATATAGATCGAGGGGCAGGGGAACATGATCTTGTAAAGTTTTCCATGGAAAAAAGATACCCTTATTATGTGGATCATGCGGCTGGCAAAGGGATCCTCTATCTACGCAAGGAGGAAAAACACAAAGTCACAGGGAAAAACCATGTGTTCCCTCGTCCATATAGCCTGGCCGATCCTTTGATCATAAATGAATTGAAGGACCATCTCCGGAAAAATGTGGATGCGACAAAGAAGGGGTTTGTTCTTGCATACGCCTTCGACGATGAAATATCGCTGGGGTCTTTCAATAATCCGGCCGAGGTTGACGTACATCAAATATCTGTGACATGGTACAGGGTCTGGCTCAAGAATCGCTATAAAACGATTTCCCTGCTTAATGAATCATGGGGAAAGAATTATCAGTCTTTTGAGGATGTTCAGCCTGTCAGCTTCGAGGATATTCGCAAAAATCATGTCAAGCCGCCTTTTGCAGGATGGAATCTCTCCTGCTGGTCGGAATGGCGGGCGTTTATGGACTTTCAATTTGCCAGTGTGCTTTCCGACCTCACTCGTTATACAAACGGGCTTGATCCCAATATTCCAGCAGGCTTTGTGGGAGGGCAAGGGCCATCCGCATACGGCGGATATGACTATTCGCTCCTGTGCCGCGCCGTGCAGTGGATGGAAGCCTACGATTATAACGGCACAGCCGAGTTGCTGAGGTCATTCTGGGACGACCCGCGCCGGATACGTATGCAGACCTACTTCACAGGTGATGATTATTATAAGAATTCATGGGCGCTGTGGTACCGTATTGCAAATGGCTGCCAGGGCAGCATTGCATGGCCTTCCGGATGGTTCAACATAAATTCCGAGACAGGCAAACGCGAACCTTCGAAAAAACTTACGGAGATCGCTCAGACGCTTCGAGATGCTCAGGGGAAGGCCAGCGAATTCATCTCGCATCCTGATACCGTTCTGGATACAGATCCTATCGGGATTTATTATTCACACCCAAGCGTCCGGGCCGGATGGGTAATGGACTGCATCGTACACGGCAGCACCTGGCCAAAACGGTCGAGTTCCATAGATGACGACAATCTCACTTCAGGCAAACTTCGGGTCTCCTGGTGCAAATTACTCGAAGATACCGGATATCAATACAATTTTATAAGCTACCTTGATGTACAGGAAAAAAGGATAGACCTGTCTGAAAGATATAAGGTCATCATTATGCCTCAGATTATCTGTATCTCTGACGCAGAAGCAACGGCTTTGAGTGAATTCGTCTCACGGGGAGGCGTTTTGATTGCGGACGCACTTTGTGGTTTAATGACTGAAACAGGCAAGGGACGTTCAAAGGGGGCGATAGACGATGTTTTTGCCATATCCCGCAAAGAATCCCTCGGTTATATGAACGGGAGATCCATTACAGAGATTAATGGAGAGCTTTACAACAAACCACTGGAGCAGCGTCTTGAGGCTTACAATGGCGCAATCAAGTATAAAGACATGATTGTCTATGAAAGGGGCACAAAGGGGCTAAGTAAAAAAGCGGAACCTGCAGGCACTGCTGATGTGCATATAACCAACTATTACAAGAAAGGAAAGGCTCATTACCTCAACCTGACGCCTGTGGCCTATCATCACTATCCTTTTCGCAATGGGAAGATGGGCAAACAATGGCGAAAGATCATAAACGCCCTATTGAAGGATGCAGGGCTCAATCCAAGGGTCGAAGTCATCGAGGACGGCTCAACATCTCCTTTAATCGAGTCTTTACTATGGCGAAATGGGAATCGATACTGTCTGGCGCTCATAAAAAACTATTCTTACTCTGAAGGTATATCCGGAGAATGGATATTTGACGGCGGAAAGATTGAGCCCGGAGAGGTCACGATACATATAAAACTGAATCTTGACGTCAAGGGCATAAAGAACATCCGCACAGGCAAGGATTTCGGCAGCGTTAATGGATTCAGTGATTCCTTCAGGGAATGGGAGGCCAATTTTTACGAGTTCGAAGAAAGGAATTTCTAAATGCGCCCTTTAACGATTTTGTTAATAGATGACGAGGACAGGCAGTTGCAATTATTGAAGGAATTCTTGACATACAGCGGATTTGATGTTTTTACCGCCAATAAAGGCCCTGACGGGTATGAAATAGCCCAAAAAAATACCATAGACCTTGTGCTAACGGACTTCCGTATGCCTGAATGGAATGGTCTTGAGGTTTTGAAAAAGATAAAAGGCTTGAATCCGGATATAGATGTCGTGGTAATGACCGCCTTCAGGAATGTTGAAGATGCTTTAGAAATCATGAAGGCTGGGGCATACGATTACCTGGCCAAACCTGTAGACATGGATGAACTGGAAAATCTGGTAAAACGTGTGCAGGAGAAGCGGATGCTTGCTGCCGAAAACCGTTTGCTGAAACAACAGCTGCAACAAAAATACAATTTCAGCGGCATATTTTCACAAAGCGGCGAGATGGAAGAGGTACTGAATATGGCGGGCAGGGTAGCCCCTGGCAAGACAACTGTTTTGGTTAGAGGCGAAAGCGGCACAGGCAAAGAGCTGATTACAAAGGCGATTCACTTTGCCAGCCCGAGAAAAGACAAACCATTTGTAGTGGTAAACGTGGCGGCATTATCCGAAAGCCTCCTTGAAAGCGAATTGTTCGGATATGAAAAGGGCGCCTTTACAGGGGCAAACCATCAAAGGATAGGACGTTTTGAGCAGGCTGATGGAGGCACCCTGTTCATAGACGAGGTTGGCGACATCCCCCTTTCCGTTCAGGTAAAGCTGTTAAGGGCAATTCAATTCGGGCAAATTGAAAGGCTTGGCGGAAACAAAACAATAAGCGTCGATGTCCGTATAGTAGCCGCGACAAACCGAAACATAGAAGAGATGATAAAAAATGGCGAGTTTCGGGAAGACCTGTATTACAGGTTGAATGTAGTAACCATTTGGCTGCCTCCCCTTAGAAAGCGAAAAGCTGACATACCCTTATTAGCAGAGCAATTTATCAAAAAATTCTCGCAGGAAAACAAGAAGAATGTAAAGGGCGTGTCAAGAGAGGCATTGGACCTGCTAATGAAACACGACTTCCCCGGCAATGTAAGGGAACTGGAGAACATCATTGAAAGGGCCGTAGTATTTTGCAGGGATGAATATATCACCCGGCAAGACCTGCCTTCTCAATTCGGTCTTGTCTCCGAAAAGGATATCTTAAATCCGCACCATTTGCATGATGGCTACAAGAATAAAATGAGGCAGTTTGAAACCGAAATGATTCAAGAAGCGATCAATATCTGCAATGGAAATCAAAGGGCTGCAGCAAGGTTATTGAACATCACTGAAAGGCATTTGCGGTACCGGTTAGAAAAACTGGGCCTTAAATAGATCATTCGTGAATATTCCCAGAAAATGTATCAGGATGGCTCACCGCATTATCCACCACCCGGATTTTTATTAAATGCGCCTATTTTTGTCGCAATTGCGCCCTTTTTGTCGTATTTTCCTCAGGGCCAACTTGCCCGAAAAATTCTTATTATCTTTATTTTCAATATGTTATTTTAACAAAGCAGGTTTGGCACGATAATTGTATATTAAATAAGTAACCAGAGATTCTTAAAGTACCAAGAATCAAAAATAGCTGGTTATAGAAATATTAAACAGTTTTTTAGAAGGTATTGATAATGATAATAACCATGAGCCATAAAAAAAGTGCAGGAAATGGAATCAGTCTATGTAACTGCTTTGAGACTACAGGACACTCTAATCGGCAACATAGGGGAAATAGTGGAGGATGCAGATATTATGGCAACAGTAATTATGGCAATGAATCCAGCACGGGGTCACGGAAATATAAAAGATCATCCCAAGCATCTTATGGATGCGGCAGTTCCATCAAATATAGAGATATCATCCTTGACAAAGGATTTAATATAAATGATTTAGGCAGACTGAGCAATCAGCCACCTTATATAAATATTGCACCCATATTTATTTTTACAAACCATTACGTTAAAAATTTTTCATATTTATTCCCACCATCTCCTTAAAAGTGTGTCGCTTGTGAAAAAGTGCAGGCAATTATAACCTGCACTTTTTCACGTATGGCCTTGAAATCTCCCGACATTTAAGTTCCGCTCGCAGCCAATGACTTTTATCAGAAAATCCCCTTTGGAAATCTTCATTATTCTTTGTGAATTAAAGATTCATAGGCGTTTTGTCTTTCGTTTAACCCAACAAGCAACCGTATGCATACTATTTTGGCGTGTTGCTTCGTCATATAATTAAATATAAAATCAAAGGAATCATTCTTGTCTTTTCTGCCGTTATAAGTATTAATAGGATTTTTTAATTTTTTTATAGCAATCTCTTGGGAGGAACAGATGAAACACTTCTTGGAAAGACGCAATCGCGTTTGGAATGTACATATCAGCTTCTTAATCGTCATTGCGGTTGTTTGTTTTTTATTATTTGAATCGGCAATAACCGTTTCCATGTCCAGCGCCAGCACAAGGCGCAAGATTCAGGAAGAGACTATGGATTTTACAGACATGAGTCTGGAAGAGCTGAAACAGGTCATGATCATTTCCATATTAAAAAAACCTCAAAAGCTCTCAGACGCTACATCTGCGATCTCTGTAATAACTCAGGAAGACATCCGCAGGTCAGGGGTGACAAACATCCCTGAACTGCTAAGAAGCGTGCCAGGATTCCAGGTGGCACAGATCAGCTCAAACACGTGGGCTGTAAGCGCCCGTGGCTTCAATAACCGTTTTGCCAATAAGCTTTTGGTGCTTATGGACGGAAGAAGTGTTTATAAACCCCTTTTTTCCGGCGTCCATTGGGGTGCGCAAGATACGATCCTTGAGGATATTGAGCGCATTGAAGTGATAAGGGGCCCAGGGGCGACATTGTGGGGAGCCAATGCAGTAAATGGTGTAATCAATATCATTACAAAGGATGCCGAGGATACTCAGGGAGGTCTTATTACATCAGGATGGTTTAATGAAGACCGTAATTTCAATGCATTCCGCTATGGCGGGAAGTTAAACAATAATGATGCTTACTGGAGGCTATATCTGAAATATTCTGAAAGGGATAGCTTTTTAACCGAAGACAGGGACGACCTCAGCAACAACTGGAATTCGGTCAGAGGAGGAGGCCGGCTCGACTGGTCTCTTACAGAGAGGGACTCTCTTTCAATGCAAGGCGAAATTTATGAAGGCAGGGATGGCGAGAGGATGACACGCCCTTATGAACCGGTACCATTTTACCCGCCGGACAAGGCGAGTGTAGAGAGAGAAAGAGACGACATCGACAATAATTATTTCGGCGCAAATCTTTTATGCCATTGGAGGCATACATTCTCTAATACATCCGACATGACTTTTCAATTGTATTATGATCAAACCAAACAGGACATAGATTATATATATTATTACGACAACATCTGCGCTGAAGATAAAAAAATCACCACCACGAACTTCGCCAATCAAACCTATAAGGAAAGGTTTGATATCTTAGATTTCGACCTCCAGCATAACTTCAGATTGAGCATGCGGCACGAAATCGTATGGGGGCTTGGATACCGTTTCATAAAGGACATCTTTGAGGTTAGAGGCATTGGAGGAACCGCCACCTTTCTCAATCCTGAAAGACGGAACACCCAGCTGGTCAGCGGATTCGTTCAGTACGGCACAGACCTCGTTATGGACAGGCTTAAGATGACTCTGGGATCAAAGTTTGAGGATAATGACTATACTGGCTTTGAATACCAGCCCAGCGTAAGAATATTGTGGAGGCTTACAGAAAGACAAAATTTCTGGGCCGCTGTTTCCCGTGCGACCAGGACACCATCCCGCTTTGAGACAGATTATTTTGAACATTCAACCAATATTGGGTCTGAAGAGCTCATCGCCTACGAGTTAGGATACCGGATTCAGCCCGCAGATTATTTTTCTATGGATTTGACCGGTTTCTATAATGAGTACGACAATCTTATTGCCTTTATTAAAGATAAATACAAATTGGATATATCAAAGAAAAATATTGCAGGAGGACAGACATATGGCGGAGAAATGTCGGCAAACTGGGATGCCTTGAAATGGTGGAGGCTTCGCGGCTCTTATGCATACATGGAAATTAGCATCAACATCGACAAAGACATCTATGCTTCACATGATATATTTTTCGAAAGGATCAACCCTCGAAACCAATTTTCCCTTCTATCTTCTATGGACCTTTTCAGGGTTCTGGAATTCGATGTGGACATAAGGCATGTGGATAGCCTTTCAAACTACATAAAAGGCTATGAGGAAATGGATGCGCGCCTTGGCTGGATACCAAGGAAAAACATGGAAATATCCTTAATCGGACAGAACCTTCTAAACAAGAGCCATCCCGAATTCGTGTACGTAGGGTTCCCCCCTATTTCTATATGGGAAACCATAGAGGTTGAGCGCAGGGTCTATGGAAAAATAACATGCCGATTTTAGGAGATAAATCTGTAAAGATCTTTTTGCTGGGGGCCGTTATTGTTTTTTGTACTTTGATGTTCAGCAGGCTTCCAGGACATGCCCAGGCATTGTTTGCGCCAGAGTATCAGGTTAAGGCCGCCTTTATCTATAATTTCGCCAAATTTGTCGAATGGCCTAACGGCACTTTCAATAGCGAAACCGATCCTGTAATTCTTTGCATCTTCCCAAACAGCCCTAAGAACGATGTCTTTTTATCCCTGACCGGAAAGACAGTAGGAGGGAAGAGGATGGAGGTAAAAAAATGTGAGAACATAGAATATATCGAAGGCTGTCATATCCTTTTTATCGATTCAACTGACAAAAAGATCATCAGGGAATGTCTGAAAAGGGTTAAAGACTGGAGTGTATTAACAGTAGGACATAGCAAGGGATTCACTCAAGAAGGGGGCATCATAAATTTTTTCACGGATGAAGGCAAGATAAAGTTTGAGGTGGATTTAGAAGCTGCAAAGCGCTGCGGATTGAAGTTAGGGTCACAGATCCTTATGTCTGCCGAGATCATCACAAAGGAATCCAGGTAACAACATATGAGATCTTTCCGAAATATCTCGATCAAACAAAAGCTTATCATTGTTATTATATTCACAAGCTGGTTTACCCTGCTGGTTGCATCTATAGCCTTTATGGCAAAAGATATTATAACCTTTCGGCATACTCTGGCAAACGACATATCCAGCCTGGCTCAGGTTATTGGCATGAACAGCTCAGGCGCCCTTGTATTCAATGACCCAAAAACTGCAGAGAAGAATCTGTCTGCATTGCAAACAAAACCATATGTCTCTTTTGCTTGCATCTATGATAAGGATGGGAATGTATTCGCCACGTTTCCACATCAGATAGAAGACTATGCGCCAGTTCCGCCCATGCCTCAGAAAACCCGACACTACTTTGAAAACAAACATCTGTTTTTGTTTCATGAAATCCTTCTTGAAGAGGAACTGATAGGGACAATCTTTATTCAGTATGACCTGGAAGAGATCCGTTTAAGAGTAAAGCAATCAGGCGCCATCGTTGCGGCAATCATTGCAGTAGCCTTTCTGCTTGCTGCGGTTCTCTCGTTTTTGCTCCAGCGCCTCATTTCCGAGCCTATTCTAAACCTGGCCCAGACTACCAGGGCCATTTCACAGGGAAAGGATTATTCGATAAGGGCAAAAAAACAGGGACAGGATGAAATAGGCACTCTTATTGATGGCTTTAATGAGATGCTGACCGAGATCCAGAGACGGGATGATGAGCTTAAGCTTCATCGGGGTCACCTTGAAGAGGAGGTGGCTGCCCGTACAGCCGAATTAAGAACACAGCAGAAGATCCTGCAAAAGGCATTGAGCCGGGCCGAACAATTAGCCGTAGAGGCAGAAGCCGCAAACAGGGCAAAGAGTGAATTTCTGGCCAATATGAGTCATGAAATCCGCACCCCAATGAATGCGATAATAGGCTTCACCGATTTGCTCGATTCACTTATTACCGATAAAAGTCAAAAGAATTATCTTGAATCGATCAAATCTAGCGGAAAGAATCTATTGACCTTGATAAATGACATCCTTGACCTCTCTAAAATCGAGGCTGGAAAGATGGATCTTCATTACGAGCCCGTAAACCCTTATTTCATCTTCAGCGAGATCGAGCAGATCTTTTCTTTGAACATATCCGGAAAAGGGCTTGAATTCATAAAAGACATTTCCCATGACATACCTGAGAGCCTGCTCCTGGACGAGGTGCGTTTAAGGCAGGTTTTATTCAACCTGGTAGGAAATGCCATAAAATTTACAGAAAAGGGATATATAAAACTATCCGCAAGGAGGGCCATTAAAAATTACGAAAAAAGCGCCGTTGATCTAACCCTGGCTATAGAAGACACCGGAATCGGAATCGACCCGAAATTTTACGGGAATATATTTGAGGCATTCAAACAGCAGGATGGGCAAAGCACCAAAAGATATGGAGGCACAGGGTTGGGACTGGCGATTTCGAAGCGGTTGGTGGAAATTATGGGCGGAACATTATCTGTGAGAAGCGAACCAGGCAAAGGAAGCATTTTTGAGATTGCACTTAAAGATGTATCGATTTCTGCGACCACTGCCAAACCCAAAAAGACCAAAATGTTTGACCATGATAATATATCGTTTGGAAAAGCGGCGATGATGGTCGTTGATGACATTCCGGTCAACCGCAAGCTGATAATAGAATATCTTAAAAACACTGATATAATTATAATAGAAGCCGACAATGGCGAACAAGCGATTTTGCGTGCCCAGACACACAAGCCGGACATTATCGTAATGGATATAAAAATGCCCGTTATGGATGGATATGAGGCCATCCAGTATTTAAAGAAACATGATGATTTAAAAAGGATACCTGTTATAGCTCTTACTGCTTCAGGGATGAAGAAGGACAAGGCAAAGATACAGGCAAGCGGTTTTGACGGCTTTCTTATGAAACCCGTTCAACTCTCTGATTTGTTCAGTGAGCTGTCACGATTTCTTAAATTCTCAAGAAAGGAACGGGATGGACAAAAAAGCGCAAAAGGAGAGGATACATTACAACAGGAAAGGCTTTCGCCTGAGATTTTAACAAGAATGCCGCAGATAATCGGCGACCTTAAGGGCGAATATATGGAAACATGGAAGCTGGTACGGCGGAGCGGGCTCTTTGATGATATATCAAACTTTGGGAAACAGATAAAAGATACAGGCGATAAATATTCATTGAAGTCCCTTCAAAGATTTGGCGCAAATTTGATTTTATACGCCGGCAGTTTTGATATCGAAAAGATGAGCGCAGCGTTAGACTCCTATCCTGAATTGATTGTAAAATTGGAACTATTATATCAGGAACAGATCCGTGGAGGGCGAAAATGATCTACAGTTACAGAAAAAAATCCAAAATACTGATTGTTGATGACGTCCCTCAAAATATCCAGGTGCTTGCAAATATATTAAAAGAAGAAGGATATCAGATGGGATTTGCCAAAGATGGCAAGACTGCCCTTGCCCATACCGACTCCGTTCAATTCGATTTGATCATCCTGGATATTATGATGCCTGACATGGATGGTTTTGAGGTATGTGAGCGCCTGAAAAAGGATAAAAAGAAAAGGGATATTCCTGTCATTTTTGTCACGGCAAAGGATGAGACTTCCGATAAGACCAGAGGATTTGAGCTTGGGGCCGTAGATTACATCACCAAACCTTTTGACGCACAGGAAGTCCTTGCAAGGATAAAAACCCACATAAGTCTTCGAAATTATACCATAAGATTAGAAGAAATGGTCGAAGAAAGGACTCGTCAGCTGATCCATGCTGACCGTCTTGCCACGCTGGGTATGTTTTCCGCTGCAGTAGCACACGAAATTAAAAATCCGCTGTCATATATCATGGGAAGCGCAAAGATTTTACAGATTTTTTGGAAATCAGCAAAGCCGGTCCTGGAAAAAACCCTGATTCAGGATGAAGAGGGAAAACATCTCAAAGAGTTAGGAAACATTGAAGAAAAGATAGACAATATCCTGCATGGCAGCAATCGCATATCAAGGCTTATAGACGGCATGAAAAAATATTCAAGACAGGGCAATGTTATATTCCAGGATAAAACGCCGCTTGCTGAAATAATCAAGGACTCTCTGGACATTGTTAGCCATAGGCTAAACCCCTCAGGGATAAAGGTCAACGTGGATATCCCTCCATATCTGACAATATATTGTGATCAACAAAAGATTTCCCAGGTGTTTGTAAATCTAATAAATAATTCATGCGATGCCATAGCGGAGAAAGGCGGAGAAATAGAGATAAAAGCGGCCGCTGTAAATAACCAGGCCGAAATAATTTTCAAAGACGACGGCCCTGGCATCCCCAGCGAAACAGCCGAAAAAATATTCGACCCCTTCTTTACCACAAAAGGCAAGGGAGAAGGGACAGGACTTGGGCTCTTTATAGTAAGCCGTATCATTGAAGAGCATCAAGGAAAGATTTCATTATCCTCCTGTAACACAAAAGGGGCTGCTTTTCGGATCGTATTGCCTTTGGCTTGATTTATATGATCGGTGACTGCTCAATAGCAGCAATTCTCATTTTGGCACTTTTTGTCACAGGACATAATATATTTTCTACCTAAATATATGATATATGACATAGAAATTGGTCAA
>JAFGSM010000152.1 GCA_016934595.1 bacterium
TACCGACAATGTCGGTGGCTTAGACCATCAGTTAAAATGACAATGGGTTAGTATAAACCATCAATACAAAGATTATAGTATAGACAGAATTAAAATCTGTGTCAAAATCGATGTTCAGGATCGATATTATGTTTTTAGCCTCCGGCCTTAGAAGGATTGACAGGTTTTTATTACTTTTTAAGAGTTTATCAGACGTGAGGCATCATAAAAATTCCCTGCGTTTTCATAAGATATATGAAAGATGTGTCTTTGTCTGATCGCGGTATATTGAGATAACTATTTATAAAATTAGACAAAAACCAGATTAGCTTTTTCAGGCATAGTCTATGCTTCACTTATTGCAGGATGATCAAGACATACATTAAATATCTTTTTTATCATCTGTAAGTTTTGTAATTCTAATTTCTCAATAGATAATGGGGGAAAAGCCTTTCAATGGCAGGTTGGCAGGCCGTTTCCCCAGAATATTGAATAGTTAAACCTAATGGTTAAGGAAGGAGCATCATTATGCTAAACAAGAAGTTCCACAAGCTTATTTTGTTATCTTTATCTGTCCTGCTTTTTATTTCTTTTGCCTTTACCTATGCTGCGCAGGCCCAGGAATTCTGGACATCGCTTCCACCTTATAACACCCTGTGGCCGCTATGGTCGCCGGCATTGTCTCCGGTTGACAATGTGACTGGGCTGCCTGTGCCGATAGTGACCAGCCTGGAGCCTTCAACTGTTCTTCCTGTTCAGCCTGGAATCACATGGAACCCTGCTCTGGGATACCCGTGGCTACTCTACAATACGCCTGTTGGCCTGTCATATTTTGATCCGCTGTATGGAATAAACTTCTGGCCTCCTGCCAGCCTTGTTGATTCAACCGGGGCCGCTCTCCCGCTTGCGCTTCCCGATCAGTATGGCATATTGCCTCCGACAGATCCCCTTTGGCTGCAACAAAACGTGCTTTTTGCGAATTCCTATTTCCTGCAGGCATATCCCTCCTTGCTGGCATCGGCTGACCCTGCTTTGCTTTTGGGAGCGATCAATGTTCCTCTTGCTCCGCCTACTATTGCCGCTATAACGGCTGGAATCCCGATACCTGGTTTGGGAACGACCATATTGCCTCCTCCCGGCATTCTGTCTTTCTTGACTCCAGCGGCTATTTTAGGCTGGTAGAGGCAATTATGGCTTAGTGGAGGCAAATGAGTTTTTATTACGAAAAATAAACCTTTTGGTTATTTTATCATCAATCCTCCTATTGGTTAATAGGGTATTTAATCTGCCTGCCCTGACCCCCTTATTTTAAGAGGGGGCTAGGGCGGGTCATTACCCTGTTTTTTATGTGTTATCCCATAGAAGCATCCCGCATTTTCACATTCAAAATCTATCCTATTTTGAATTGGCCAACAAATACAGGATTAGTTCCGAGTTCAACCTTAGAGTTCACATAATCAAATATTTCCACGCAGTCACCATGGAAATAGCCGCCTTTTCGTCTTCGATCCTCTTATCAACACTTTTTGTGATTATAGTGACTTCCCTTGTTTGCGGGTATCTTCGCAGGAACAGCTTCACCCCTGTTAGTCTCTTATCGTTCCAGTCCAGTTTCGTGACGTATTTTACTTCTATCGCATGCGGGGATTGAAGATTCGAACAGGCAAAATCCAATTCCCTTTCGCTTTCGGCATAATAGCCTATCGGAATATTTTTTCTGGTAAGATGAAAAAAAAATATATTTTCGGTTTTGGCGACAATATCCCCTTTGCCTGTAAGCCTGGTTTTTATCCCTGTGTCAAACAGATATATTTTTTTGGGGGCATATATCTTGTCCGTTTCCGACTGGGACCATTTGGAAAGGGTCTTTATAAGAAAAGCCTCTTCAAAATATCCTATATATTCCCTGACCGTGTCAACAGTAATACCCAGTGCCTTGGATATCTTATTAAAGCTGATCCGTGACCCGACTGCACCGGCAAGCATGAGAAGTAAATTTTTTAGAAGGTCCGGCCGGTTGATCCTGTGAAGTCTTATTATATCCCTGGCAATAATATCGTCGATAAGATTGATCATATAGTCTTCCGATGGATCAAGGACATTCTCAGGATACCCGCCTGTATCCATATACTCCTCACACAGCCTTTCATATTTATACCCCTCAGACATGCTTGGCATATCTTTTCTGAATGTCAGGTATTCTTTAAATGTCAGCGGATAGATAGTGGTGATAATCTGCCTGCCGGTCAATTTCCCGCCTTGCTGATTTATTAAACATGAGGTGGATCCCGTGCATGTTATTTTCAGGTTCTCCAAATCATATAATGTCTTTAATTCAGCTTCCCAATTAGGGCTTTCATGAACCTCGTCCATAAACAGAAAAAGCTTTTCATCTCTTGAATGCATAAAGAGGGTCCTAAAAAACCTTAGATGCTCGGAGATTGGGATCTTGATAAACTTTGGATTATCAAGGGCAAGATACAGGATGTTTTTGGCTGGGACATTTCTTTCAAGGCGTGTTAACAAGCTGTTTGAGGAATGTGGTTTTTCCGATTCTCCTTGATCCTATTATAATATCTATCTGTTTGCGGGAAAAGGTCTTCTCAATCTCATTCAAATAGTAATGGCGTGGTATCCCTGAATCGAATTTATTCCCTTCCCACCATGGATTATAGGCATAATATGTCTCCTCCAATACCATCACCTCCTTATGAGGAATCTACAACAGGCTGGCCAAAAAGTCAAATATTTTCGATTAGATTAGAAATTTTTTGCCAATAGTTTCTGATCTAACCATAGATATTTGGAGGCAGGTATTCATGTATTGCTGAACTCTTAACATTAAAATACATTTTCATTCATAGGGTGTAAAATCCCTATTCCATCCCTTCCAACTTCAATGTATTGAAAGCCGGCAGATTAACAAGTCGACCCTGCAATTCTCTCCGACTTTTCTCAAGCGACTTTATTTTTTAACCCTGTAAATCCTGGATTCCGGTCTTCGCCGGAATGACAAAAAAGGGTATTTTCATCCCACTTTGTGAATCTAAGATTCATGAATGTTTCTCTTGGAATAAATGGACGTCTTGTTGCGGGAACGGAATTGTAATACCATTTTTTTCTAATTCAAGCTTCCCTTTTTCCAAAGTATCAAAGTACACGTCCCAATAGTCTTGCGGCTTCACCCAGGGACGGCAAACAAGACTAACACCGCTGTCTCCCAATTGCGAAACAGCAACCACCGGCTTGGGGTCTTTCAATACTCGCGAATCAGATGTAACAATCTTTTCTAAGGTTTCCTTTGCCGTTTTAATATTATCGCTATAGGAAATGCTGAAAACCAAATCGACCCTCCTTTTCTCTATCGCGCTGAAATTGGTGATATTATCACCTGTGATTTTTGAATTAGGGACAACAATGCGTCTGTTATCAAAATGATCCAGCACGGTGCAGAATATCTGGATTTCCTTAACAGTTCCCACTGTTCCTCCGGCTTCGATAAAATCTCCGACCTTAAAGGGTTTAAAAATAATAAGCAAAACACCCGCGGCAAAATTTGATAAAGAGCCCTGCAAAGCCAGACCGACAGCCAATCCTGCGGCGCCAATAACCGCTATGAATGAAGTGGTCTGAATGCCTAATTTGTTTAAAGCAGCTACAACCACAAAAACCAACAAGGCCGCATACGTGATGTTTTTGGTAAAAGAGGCCAGTGTCTTTTCTACATTGGCCTTTACCATAAACTTTTCAAGAACGTTGGATAAAATGCGGGCCAGCCATTTACCTATTACAAAAATAAATATGGCGGCTAAAAAACTTAATCCATACTGAGCAATATAGCTATATAGTTTATTCAGTATTTCCTGCATGCCATCCTCCTTTTTAATTAGATTAATTTATAATAAAACAAGTAAAACCTTGTTGAACCCAATTCCTTGATGGCCTTGTAAAACTAATTTATACCATATTTTAACCCATTCTGCCTGCAATGCAAACCCATTCCTTTTCTGTCAGAACCTCGACTATTTCAAATCCTGTCCTTTTGATGCCTTCAATCACTTTATTCTGATCCTCTGTGATAATGCCCGAGCAAATAAACAGCCCGCTTTTTTTAAGGACATGGTTTATTTTGCAAAGCAGGTCAATGATGACACCCGAGACGATGTTTGCGGCGACTACGTCGAAGGCATCTTCGATGTTTTCCGTCAAATGGCCTGATCTGACTTCAAATATCTCAGGCATTATACCGTTGAGGCGCAGATTATCCCGCGCTATCTTAACCGCTGTATCATCTATGTCGATCCCTGCGACCTTCCCTGCGCCAAGCTTTGCCGCTGCAACCATCAGTATCCCTGACCCTGTACCTATGTCCAGAAAGGACTGGCCTGCCCTCAGGTATTTCTCAATAAGGTTAATGCACATTCGGGTCGTAGGGTGCAGTCCGGTTCCAAATGCCATGCCTGGGTCTATCTCGAGAACGATTTCATTTGGATTGGGGGCATATCCTCGCCATGTCGGTTTTACTACGATTCGTTCGCTTATCTTTTCCGGCCAGAAGAATTCCTTCCAGGATTCGGCCCAGTCCTTCTCATCCAATTCTCGGTATGAAATACGGTACCGGATGCATAGTTCACTTTTCAATCGTCTCATGCCATCTTCTATTGCTTTACAGCGTCTGCCGGTCTCCTCGTCTACAGGCAGATAACCTATAACGGCATCTTTCTCAGGCAATGTCAGGTTCTCATCCCACCAGCCGTCTTCAGCCTCGACGTCCGGATCATCAATCACAACGCCTTGCGCCCCTAATTCGTAAAAAATGTCGGATATGAGATCGGTTGCTATTGGCTTGCTGCTGGATTCAAAATCGATCCTTGCCTCAAGCCATCTATATTTATAAGTCTGCTTTGCCATTTTTTCGTATGAAAATCCAGGGTTCAGGTCTTCGCCGAAATGACGAAAAAGGATAATAGTTCACCACGGAGACACTGAGGCGCTGAGGAATGACTTCAGGAAATCGAAGACCCATGATAGAGTTCCTTTGCATGATAGGAGCTTCGCACAAACGGCCCACAAGCGGCATCCGAAAATCCCATGTCAAGGGCGGCCTTCCTCCAGTTGTCAAATTCCTCAGGCGGTATAAATCGATCGACCGGCAAGTGTCCCTTTGTCGGCTGCAGATACTGGCCAAGGGTCAGGATGCCGCAGCCTGCTTTACGTATGTCAAGCATTGTTTCTTCCACCTCATTGGCAGATTCGCCAAGGCCCAGCATAAGGCCGGATTTTGTGAGGATATCGGGGTTGTATTGTTTGGCCTGTCTCAAAAGTTCTATAGATCGGGCATATACCGCCTCAGACCTGACAAGTGGATAAAAGCGCGGGATGGTTTCAATATTGTGATTCACTACTGAGGGGCTGGCCGCCAAAACCGTTTTGAGAGCGACGGCATCGCCCTGAAAATCCGGTATCAAGACCTCCACAAGGACATTGGGCATCCTTTTTCTAATCTCTCTGATCGTCTTTGCAAAATGACCGGCCCCGCCGTCAGGCAGGTCATCCCTGGTGACCGATGTGATGACAACATAGCTCAATCCTAAAATTTCCACAGTCTCGGCCACCCTTGCTGGCTCTTTAAGATCGGGCGGAGAAGGATCTCCGTGTTCTATTGCGCAAAAACGGCAGTTTCGTGTGCAACAGGAACCCAGGATCAGGAATGTAGAGGTCTGTTTGGAGAAACACTCCCATATATTTGGGCATCTTGCTTCCTGACATACCGTATTCAGCCTGCTTTTGTTAAGTAGCGCCCTCACCCTTTCATACGAAGGCCCGTCCGGAAGCCGCCGTTTCAGCCAGCGAGGTTTTCTTTCCCGATTTTTTCCCGATTGTCTATCAGGCATGATAACTTTCTATTCGTTATTACAAAGACATTACACTGCATTATCAAAGGACGTTTTGCATCTTTGCGAGATTCTGCAACTCACTTTCTGCCGCATCTTCAAGCACAATCCCGAACACAGATTCTATGTGAGTTTTAACGGCCTCACAGACACTATTTATAGAAATCTTATTCGAAAGTGCCTTCTCCATGGATGTAACACCAACACCCTTAAGACCGCAAGGATTTATCCATTCAAATGGCTCCATTGAGAGATTGACGTTTAGTGCTATGCCGTGGAATGAGATCCCCTTCCGGATGGCTATGCCAACGCTTCCCAGTTTACTTGGGCCGACCCATATCCCCCTGTTGAGTGGATTTCTCTGTGCATCTACTCCGAATCCTGAGGAGGTGCGAATCATGACCTCTTCGAGCATCCCGATGTAATCCTTCACACTTAATCTTGCTGCATTAAGATCCACTATGGGATATACAACTATCTGGCCTGGCCCGTGATAGGTAATGCTACCGCCACGTTCTATCCTGAAAACAGGGATCCCTCTATCCCTCAGAAAATCCTCCTGCACCTTCAGATTATCCGATCCACCCCTGCGGCCAAGGGTAAAGACAGGGGGATGCTCTGCAAACAATACTACGTCTGTTTCAATGCCGCCTGTCTTTCTTGCTTCCACGAGACCGGTCTGAAGTTCCCACGCCTCTTTGTAGTCAATAAGAGAAAGACTACAGCAAAGCCATCTTTTGTCCGATCCGTTAACGATTTTTTTCACGTTTTTTAGAAGTTACAAAACAATCTAATAAATATTTGTTTTGATTTATCTTAATTCTTCGCTGCGATCTATGGATTATAGGGATTTTGGAGGAAGCCCCAGCCTTTTGAGACCGATCTCCGCAATCTGGGCTATGGGATCGTACATCTGTGAAACAGGAGGATTGTATGAAAGCTCGGCGTCCATAATGTCATAAAGGGTCATGCCGCCGTGTATGGCAAGGGCAAAGAGGTTGATCCTCCAAGCCGCGCCTTCTTTGCCGACTGCCTGCGCCCCCAGCATCCTTCCATCCCTTGCATCACATACTACCCTTATGTTGATCTGGTGCGCATCTGGCATATAATGGGGCCTTATCTCACGGATGGTGGATATGGCCTTTGCATCATAACCCAAATCTGTGGCGGTCTGCTGGGTGTATCCGGTCGATGCGATCTCAAGGCCGCCTATTACCGTAAGAAAGGTATTTAGGGCGCCTGGATATACAGAGTTTCCCCCAGCGGCGTTTATACCGGCAGTGATGCCCTGCCTGTAGGCCGCTGTGGCAAGCTGCATAGTGGCAGGTGTTCCGTCTATGCGGGAATATGTGCGGACAAGGTCGCCTATTGCATACACGTCTTTGACAGATGTCTCCATCCTTTTGTCTGCCAGAACAAATCCCTTATCCATCTTTGCCCCTATCTGTTCGGCCAGCCGCGTGTTTCCCCTCATTCCAGCCGCCATAACTACAATGTCACAATCTATGGTCTCTCCGGCTATTTCAACGGACTCAACCCTTTCATGACCGTTTATACGGTCTATCCCTTTTCCGAAAAGCGTCCTTATACCAAGACCCTCCAGGTGATCAATTATGAGCTTTCCCATAACCGGATCAAGGTTTTTGGGAAACGGGTGCGGTGTCCTCTTGGTCACAGCCACATCCAGGCCAAGTTTCCTTAACCCTGTTGCAACCTCAAGCCCCATAGCGCCTCCGCCTACGACTACGGCCCGTTTCCCATTGGAAGACATAGCTGCCTCAAGCAAAGCCCCGCTGTTTTCTATATCAGACACAAAATACATCCCTTTTCCATAAAACTCCCCGGCGCCTGGAATAGAAAGGTTTATCGGGGATGAGCCTGTAGCAATGATCAGCGAGTCGTATTTTATCTCCTTTATCCCTGAAAGATGTCCAGATGAGTCCCATTTATTATCCTCCACATAATTATTTTCCCTCCCATCATCGTCACGCATAGATATCTCATATTTATCCTTATCGCTCTTATCATGAATGAGGCTTTCATCCAGGGCTGAGAGGTCAACTGCCTTTACTGTCTTCCTTTTTTTATCAACATATACAGCCTCATGATGGAGGAGCTTGGTCAGCTTCTTGCCAAATTCAGGGACATCGTATTTCAAGGCATCAAATCCATCTACCACCCCTTCGATCACATAGGGAAGCCCGCACGGGGAAAACTGGTCAAAGTCCCTCTTTTCGATAATAGTGACATGGCAGTTCCTGTTGAAATTGAGGGCGCTTTTTGATGCATACAGGCCGCCTACGCCAAGCCCTATGATAACGATCTCTAATGGTTTATTCTCGTTCATATCATTACATTTACGCTGCTCGTCATCGATCTATAAAATCGAAGACGTAAAAAAATACTATATAATATAA
>JAFGSM010000153.1 GCA_016934595.1 bacterium
TATATTGTTTAACACATACCTTTTAAAAATTTATGTCATTGAAATTAAAAGCAATAATAGACATGTTTTCAAATCTATGCACGAAAATCAGCGTAATTATAATATCATTAATTTATAATTATTATGGTTTTTATTTATTATTTAATTTGGAACAAAATATGCTCATAACTGCTATTTATCAAGATTATAAGGAAAGGATACTAAATGACGGGATAAAAAATTGGGGAAATTGGAAAAGCTCGTCCTTGAAAATGAGGATATCTTTTCAAGGGGTTTGATAACAAAGCCATAAGAAAAATTGGGGGGATAAATGTCCAAAAGGCTTATAGTTATAGCTGCAATAGTATTATTATTGACAAACCTCTCAGAATTATCCTTTTCGGAAAACTCATCCAGCCATAAAGTCACTGTCTATGTCCTGCCTGTAAATGAGGGCGCCATCACAAAAGGAAACGTAACCCTTGCTATAAATCACTCAAACGCGGGAAAAAATCCGGCCTCCATTGAAGAGGGCGCTACATGCGACCTGTTTTGGACATCAAATGGTTCTGATAAAAAGATAACAGTCTCAAGTGACAATGAATATCAAAATTTTACCCTGAAGGTATTTGCGGAAAACATAACTGGGGGTTTTGCATTACCTGAGCTAACCCTCAACACCATGACAGCGGATTTCATAACAAAAATAGGATCCGTTACGGGGAAATGCGGCATAAGGTATAGGGCATTTGCCGACAAGTCAGACGAAACAGGGCCAGATAATCATATAATCACTTATACCCTCACAGATTTATAATAGCGGTCAAGATTCATACCAGGCATTGACATCATAATTTAGTTATAATATATTCTTATTTAGGAATCATTATCATTCTATGGATTATATCTTAACTCTACTTTTGCACTTTTTTAAAATAAGTCATATTTATCAATAAAATATAGGATCAGCCCAAATAGCATGTTTTATCAATATTTTCATAGAGTTACACAAAAAGTGCAAAAGTAGCGGCTTAAAAAATGTGTGCAAAAAAACCCAGACTTCGTTTTACAAATCAACGGGCTATCATACTTGAGGAGCTAAAAAAGGTGACTTCACACCCCACGGCCTATGAGGTCTTTAAATTAGTCCGAAAAAGGCTGCCCCAAATAGCCCTTGGCACAGTATACCGGAACCTGGAATTTCTTTCTCAAAACGGGGTTATCACACTTCTTGAAGGGAAAAAGGGATTTAGACGCTTCGATGGGAATCCCTCGCCACATTATCATATTCGCTGCATCAACTGCGGGCGTGTCGACGATATACCAGCCCCTTTAAAACCGGATATAGAGGAATCTGCAAAAATACCTTGCGGTTATAAGGTTCTTGGCCATCAAATAGAATTCACCGGCATTTGCCCTAAATGTCAGGAGATCTGATCTTTCTAAAAGCCATTCTGCGCTTATGTTATTTTTTGCAGCGCATATGCTTTATAGATGTCTGATTTTATATAGAATTATTTTCATATAAATTTTATACGGAGGTACCATATATGGATGAAACAAGAAAAAGCGACATCATGGAAAAAGGGGCGATCATCCAGAGGGATTATATGTCCTTTGCCGTTGCCCCTCATCTGCCGGGAGGCATATGTGATCCCCCAACCCTGCGCAAGATCGCTGATGTGGCAGAGAAATATAATGCCAAGGCCCTGAAATTCACCTCTGCCCAAAGGATTGCCATTGTCGGGATTCAGGAAAAGGATATCGACAGCCTGTGGGCGGATTTGGGCATGAAGCCAGGAGCGGCAATAGGCCTTTGTGTTAGGAGCATAAAGTTTTGTCCAGGCACTACATTCTGTAAAAGAGGAAAAGGCGATTCAGTAGGAATTGGAATGAAACTAGACAAAAAATATCATGGCATGCCTCTGCCTTCAAAGTTTAAGATAGGGGTATCAGGATGCCCTAACTGTTGTGCGGAATCATGGATAAAGGACATAGGATTGATTGGAAACCCAAATGGATGGCGTATTGTAGTTGGAGGCAATGCCGGGGCATCTCCCCAGATCGCCCAATTACTTGTCCAAGACCTCGACGATCAAGAAGCCCTGCGTGTTTGTGACAGTGTTATTGTGTATTATAAAAACCTCAATATCAAAAAGCGGTTTGGACGGATAATCGCTGAAAGGGGTTTAGATGATTTAAGGAAGGCGATAGGGATTTAATGCAACAAGAGGAATCTATTTAACAAAAGGAGCTATAAGATGAGAAGGGTTTTCTGTTTTTTATGTTGTGCCTTATTTTTCTGCTTTCTTATGACCTCGCAAGCGGATTCTGAGGAGACAAACACACTGAATATGAGCAGGCAGACGAAGAGATGCCTTGACTGTCATGAAAACGCATCTCCGGGCATAGTCGAGGATTGGCGGGCAAGCCTGCATTCAGCCACAACCCCGAAGATGGCTCTTGCCAAAGAGAGATTGACAAGAAGGATGTCTGCGGACAGCGTGAAAGAAAATCTCGGCGATGTCATAGTCGGCTGTTATGAATGCCACAGTCTTAACACAGACAAGCATCAGGATAGCTTCAACCACTTCGGTCTAAAGATCAATGTCGTTGTAAGCCCTCAGGATTGCTCAATCTGTCATCCTTCAGAGGTTAAGGAATATGTCCCCAGCAAGAAGGGTTATGCGTTTAGCAATCTGGAAAAGAACCCTGTTTATAAGACCCTGGTGAAAACGGTGATCTCACAAAAAGCCATAAAAGACGAAAAGGTTGAGATGCTTGAGGAATCAGATCATACCAAAATGGACACATGCTATGGGTGCCATGGCACTGAGGTCAAGGTGGATGGATTAAAAAAGGTATTTTCCGGACCCCTGATTTTGAATGTCCCCAATCTTATTAACTGGCCCAACCAGGGGGTGGGGAGAATAAATCCTGACGGGAGTCAGGGCTCCTGTGCCGCCTGCCATCCAAGACACAGCTTCTCCATCGACATAGCCAGAAAGCCTTACACCTGTGCGCAGTGCCATCTTGAACCCGATGTGCCTGCCTGGAACGTGTATAAAGAAAGCAAACACGCCAATATATACAGCTCGAAGTTTATATACTGGAATTTTAAGGAAGTGCCCTGGGTATTGGGAAAGGATTTCATGACGCCTACATGCGCCGCCTGTCATAACAGCCTTATTGTAACACCCAAAAATAAGGTTATCGCTGAGAGAACACACGATTTTGGAGCACGCCTCTGGGTCAGGATTTTCGGTCTCATTTATTCCCATGCCCAGCCTGCTAAAGGGGAGACCTATATAATAAAAAACAAAGACGGATTGCCCATGCCCACCGATTTTATTACCAATCCGGCATCTGAATATCTAATAAACAGGGATGAGCAGTCAGCGAGAAAAAAAGGGATGATGAATCTGTGTATTGCTTGCCACAGCACAGGATGGGTGGAAAATCATTTTGTAAAGCTTGATTCAACCATAGCCGAAACAGACAAGATGGTGCTAAATGCCACCCTGTTGCTTACAGATGCATGGGGGAAAAACCTTGCTGACAAGACAAATCCCTTTGACGAGGTCATTGAACATAAATGGATCACACAATGGCTGTTCTATGCCAACTCTATACGCTATGCATCTGCCATGACCGGCGCCCCTGACTATGCAGCCTTTAAAAACGGGTGGTGGGAGATGACCAAAAACTTGACGGCAATGGAGGACTGGATAAAAGTCCATAAAAATAAATGAACAGTAAATTATTTTATGACTACAAAACAAACACTCATGGCCCTTATCAGGCCATCATGAATAATGAAAACAGAACCTATTTTCGTAACAATAAATAAATGGTTAGGGGGAAGACGATGAAAAAGACAAAAAGGATCCTGATATTCACATTTTTCTTTGTTTTTTATACCTTTTTCGGTTTTTTGATTTCTGGCAATTGCCTGATAAAACCCGGCGACATTTTCCCTGAGATGTCTATAGACCTCACATCTTATAAAACAGCCAAGGAATACCTAAAAATCAAGAAGGGAAAAGAGATGGACATCTCAAAGATCGATGCAGATCTCCTTTTGATTGAGATAATGAGCGTCTATTGCGTATCATGCATGAGCCAGGCGCCTTATGACAGAGAGCTGTTCTCTATGATTGAGAATAATAAGGCAACATCAGGAAGGGTCAAGATGATAGGTATCGGCGCCGGCAACAATTTTCGGGAGGTGACAAAATTTATTGAAGAATTTGATGTTCTTTATCCTGTCTTTCCTGATCCCAAATTCGAAAAGTATTCGCAGATTGGACAGGTGAGAACCCCCTTTAAGATATATCTTTTAAAGCAGCCTGATAAAAAATACCGAATCATAAAGACGGAGATGGGTCTGAGAGATAATGTGGAGGCAACATTTTCAAGCATTGTTGACATTCTCGAAGGGAGATATTCGATTGACAAAGATGTGGAGGCTGCTTCAGTTGAGGAAAAGGAGATGGATCAATCCGAGGTGGAGACCCTGCTCAGGGGATGGCTTCTGATGAGGGGAGATTCTCCTGATATAGAAAGGCTCTTTGAAGAATCAGGCTCAACAGTATTCAAGATAGGATCAAAGGATGATATGTTCGCCGTATTGATAAACAGGGTGTCAACATGTGATGTATGCAAGAGCGTAAGGTTCATCTATATGATGGACAGACTGGGAAACGTTATGGACATCATTCCTATTCAGTTAAGCAAACTATACAATGAAACGTTTACTGAATTGGAACTTAACAGGGTTAAAACCCGCCTGCTTTCAAGGAATGTCAGAGAGAATATCAGCTTTGACCCTGAGGTAGACGCTATCACCTCAGCAACCATTACATCGGCGATTCTCTATGATTCTATGAACAAGGGGAAAGATATATATAATCTTCTTATCGAAAAAGGATTTATATGAAAATAATTGAACAACTATTTGTTTTGGTTAGTTTTCGTGTTACGTTGTGACCATAAGGGCATAAAGTTTTATCCAAAATTTGAAAGGGGGTGTCTATGGGCGAAGAATTAAAGGTTGGTTGTGCCCGTCCTACAGGCGGACCTGTAGGCGAAAAACCTGAAGACCAGACAGAAGCAAAAAAGGGAAACATCATTGTAAAGGAGGAAAAACCGATGATACATGTGGGTAAAAAGGCCCCAGATTTTATTGCGCCCGCATATCACAAAGGCAAATTTATAAGTGTAAAGCTGTCGGAATATCTTGGGAAATGGGTGGTACTGTGTTTTTATCCGGGTGATTTCACATTCGTCTGAGCTACAGAGATTTCAGCAGTTGCTGAAAAATACCCCGAGTTTCAAAAGCTGGGCGTCTCTATATTATCCATGAGCATCGACAGCATTTTCGTACACAAGATGTGGAATGACAACGAGCTTTCAAAGATGGTTTCGGGAGGGGTGCCATTCCCCATGCTGTCCGATGCAGGAGGCAAGGTAGGAACCATCTATGGCGTCTATGATGAAGACTCCGGAGTCGAGACCAGAGGGAGGTTTCTAATAGACCCGGATGGCGTGATCCAGGGTTATGAGGTTCTGACGCCCCCTGTAGGAAGAAATGTCAATGAGACTCTACGGCAGATACAGGCATTTCAACTCGTAAGGGAGAGCAAAGGGACCGAGGCAACTCCTTCTGGATGGAGACCTGGTAAAATGACCCTGAAACCTGGGCCTGATCTTGTAGGAAGGGTTTGGGAGGTCTGGAAGACAAATATGGCCTTTGACTGATGTGATGCCCTCAAATTCCATTTATATTAGGAAACATGAAACCTTAATAAACGCTCCCCGTTATGCAATTACGGGGAGCGTTAAAATTTTAATACGGCAAAATGTACAAATGCCTTTTAATATTTAAAGCAAAAGATTGAAACCATCTAATCTTAGACTTACAAATAGGAATTTAATATCTCAAAAGGTTTACAATCCCCTTGTCTAATAAGGCTCACCGACTAATGAAACCGTCAGGCACCCCATTAACGCAAAAAAACATCCTGTGATAAAGGAGTACTGATAACCCCATTTCTGCCATACGAAGCCGAAGATAAGACTTGCAGGCAAAGATGCAAGCCCCACTGCGCCGTGGTAATACCCGAATGCCTGCCCTCTCTTATCATGCCTCATAAATGAGGCGACCCATGCCCTTTCCACAGGTTCGGTAAAACCGAAATAAAGGCCGTATAACAGAAAGGCGGCAACAAGAGGTGTTCTTGCGCTGAACATGGCAAACATAAGATATATGCAAGAATAATATATCCATCCGGCAATGATCATAGGTTTTCTGCCAATTTTGTCTGATATCCTCCCCCCTGTATAGGTTGAAACCATCTTGACAACGTGAAACCATGACCATAAGGTTGCTGTAGCAACTACCCCGACTCCTGCATTGTTAAGCCTGAGCAGAAGGAAGGCATCGGAGGAATTGCCAAGGGTAAAAAGCACAATAGCAAGAAGAAATATCTTGAAATCCTTACTCATTGCCTCTTGGGCGGTTCCATCTTCAATAGAACAAGGGGTGGCCGTTTCCGTTTGTTTCCCTTCTTTGAGAGCGAAAAGGAGAAGGACAATGATAAACAAAGATGGAAAAGCAGCCAGCAAAAAAACACTGCGTATAGACAGCCCGAGTCCTTTTAATAAAAAAACCGCAATCAGCGGACCTGCCACAGCTCCTGCATGATCCATTGCCCTGTGAAATCCGTAAGCCCTGCCCCTTAAACTAAAATCTGTGACATCGGCAATCAAGGCATCCCTCGGCGCGGTTCTGATCCCCTTGCCAACCCTGTCTAAAAATCTCAACACAAGCACCATAGGCCAGACTACGGCAATACCCATGAGAGGTCGCATGATCGAGGAAAGACAGTATCCCGCAAGGACAAAAGGCCTTTTCCTCCCTGCCTTATCCGTCAGATACCCTGATACTATCTTGAGAATGGAGGCGGTCGCCTCGGCAATCCCCTCAATTACCCCAAGGGCCAAAGCTCCTGCGCCCAATACGGAAGTAAGAAACAAAGGAAGGAGCGGATAGATCATCTCGCTTGAAAGGTCATTAAAAAAACTGACTAAACCAAGGGTGATAACCGTTCCGGAAATACCCTTTCCTTTTTCCTTTTTCATGAAATGTTTATATAAAAATGATCGAACAATACTTTGTTTTTATTCATTTTAATGCTTCGTTGTGATCAATAGATCATGGCGGTTACTGTGAGCCTTCATCCCTGGATTTATGATTTACAAATCATGCACCAGCAGACGAGAAGTCCTATTGAAGAATCAGTTAATATTGCGAAGGTGTTGATTACTTTGTAAAAAATCTTGAAATCCGTCTGAATTTAAGTAAATTTTTCAGCCATGATCTTCAATTTTACAGCTAAATTTGATGGCCTCGTAAAAAGTAATTTTAACGATGAAAAACCAAGATTATATCGACAAAATATGTATCAAATTTATAATATTAAACTTATTTTTAAGGGCATTTTAGACTTTTTACGA
>JAFGSM010000154.1 GCA_016934595.1 bacterium
AATTCTCATTTTGGCACTTTTTGTCACAGGACATAATATATTTTCTACCTAAATATATGATATATGACATAGAAATTGGTCAAAATGTCAAAATGAGAATTGCTGGCTCAATAGCCTGTGGAAATAGCAAATCATTGCTATTTAAATATGGTTTCCATAGCATATTGAGCAGTTACCATCTCTCCGTAATTCTTATACACCCTATGTCTAAAATATATACACCACCGTTACATGCCTGTAAAAGCCGGTCTATACCCTCCTTACTCAACTACTGCCTGCCCTTCAAAGGATTGCATCTCTCGCAAACCAGATATTTTTGAGCCCGCTTTCTCAAGACCGGATCATTGTCATACCCTTGCTTATCAATCCTTTATCAACAAAAGAAACCTGCCTCGTGAGAACTATCCCAAAAGCCTTCTGACCGCTGCCAACATCCGGGGACTGCCATTGTTATAAAGTGGCTATAAAATAGTTGTTATAAAGTTCGAGAGGCGTCCTGATATCTTATGTGATATTGGAACGCCTCTTTTTCTAAGGGATTATAAGTTATAATATTTCATAAGAGGTTTTGTTGGATGAAGCTGATAATGGCTGCCTGAGGATCGAGATTATTTTGGTTCGCGAAAGAATACAAGGAACTCCCGATATAATCAGCGACAAGATCCGTTTGATAAAAGAACGGCGTGACCCGGGCAATTTGATAGAACTGATATGCGTAGGCAAGATACTGGTAAATTTGCAGCAACTGAAGTATATTAATAGGCTGATTGTAGATGCCTGAGCTAGGCAAAATACCGGTGTTGCTTGTGCCAGGATATATACTCCCCCACAAACCGGTTCCATAATAGGGATATGATTGATATGAGTAATTAGTAAAGGTGGGGGTGCCGCTGTAAAATGGATACGTCGGGTAAGCGTAAGTCGAAAATGTGGGGAATGTGCTGTAGTTGCTGACAGAAGTTGTGCCAAAGGTACCAGGATAAGCTGTCAATTGAGCGGATGCAGGCTTAATTGAAAAAAGCAATACCGTCGCAAAAATTATAATAACACCGATAACCACTATCTTTTCAGTTTTTCTCATATTTTTACCTCCTTTTCAATGAAAAGATATAGCATATTAGATTTATGTATAATCTATATTTTGCAATCTTTATGCCTTTTTAAAAACTGGTATAATGGCGGCAATATGAAAATAGATAAGTAACCTCTCAGAAATTATATGACAACGATAACTCAGTCAGTCTGATGATGATAATATCATATAAATATTATAACACTAATATTATAACACAAACGCCGCTTTTGATACAATATAAATATGTTTTCACAAGGCATAGAGGACATAAGAGACAGGCAATATCTAACCCATAAAGATATATTGCGGCTTAATTTTATCAAAGATTCTGGGTCTTATATCTACAGAAGGCATTACCGTCAAGGGTTGCGTTCACATATTATGGAGGTATTGACCCAGGAAGCAGTGAAAAATGAAACAAACGGTGTTTTTATGGATGGGTTGAGGTCGTTCCCCAGGGCAAAGCCATCGATGATGCTAAGGATATTCAGAGCCAGATTCGGCGGTTTAAAAGATGCTAAGGAAGAGCTTAAAAGGGTAAGGATCATCGGGGAATATCTGCTTCCTGATAACATAGCAATTTCCAAGGAGATTCTCGTTGATTATAAAAGGCATAAGGACAGCGAGTTATTGCTTTGCGGCCTTCAGGAGTATGTGAAAGGTCAAGTGCTTGATCCATGGGGTATTCTGGATGAAACATATCTCCTTTCTCTCTCATGCCAAATGGGAATAAAAAAAATGGATGGCTCGGCCTCGCCATGCGGAAGATGGATACAGGATGTCAGGGAAAAGGGAGGTAAATTCATATCAAAACTCAAAAAAATGATGATTGAAGCGAATCATGTCCCTGATCTTGCCGGCGTTGGAAACCTTATCCTTGCCAGCTCCGGATATATAAAGCTTGTAGACATAAACAATATCTCTAAAGTCTCTTTTGATTCGGTAATCAGCCTTGATGACAGGGGCTACCCCGTGTGTGACAAATCCATCGAGGCATTATCTCTGCTTGAGCAGAAATTGCTTGTAAGGGCTATACAAAGGAATGACCCTGTTTACAAAATATATCTTGATCCCTCGAGAATGAGCGATGTCAATGCGATGGAGAGAGAGTTTCGTTTATCCATAGAACATAAGGGGGATCAGTGTGTTTCAGGATGATCACTAACGCTTTAATTAAATATCGTAACAGTAGGGCATTCTTGTTATTTCTAATCCAGATTGCTATGATAAATCAGTATAATCCTATAAGTAAGTATATGCTGATTATTCATCTGAAAAATCCCTTATGAGGATCGGAGAACATAATGAAATATAGATATATATCAAAAAAGCTGTCTGTGGTTTTTGGCATCTTGTTTCTTTTAATTATCCTTTTTATTAGCCTTTCATCGCCTGCCTTTGCGCAAAAGATGAAAAGGCTGTCCCTGCCTGAATGTATGGACATAGCCCTGTCCAGGAATCCGGCCATAAAATCTGCCGAAGAGAATCTGATAAAGGCGAGGCTGCAGACGAGAGATGCCTACTCATCAATCCTGCCAAAGCTTTCTACAGGCATAGATTACGCCCATTTTCATAGCACCCCGTCTCCTCATGATGACAATTATAGCTTCTACGTGGACTTGCAACAGCCAATCTACGATCAGGGCAAGTATTCCGTGCTGAAAAAACAGGCGTATTCTTCTATAGAGATTTCGGAATCCGACCTCGATATAGCCAGGCAGGAGGTCTTGTCAAAAGTCATAAACGCCTATCTCGATACCCTTAAGGCATCCGAGATGGTTAACATCGCCAGGGAGTCAAGAGACAGGCTTGGCGAGCATCTCAGTGTAGCAAAACGCAGGCTTGAGGTTGGTCTGGTAGCAAAAAACGATGTTTTGAGGGCTGAAATGGAACTTGCCAATGCCGAAAGCAGGTTAATCCATGCCGGCACTGGCCTTTCCCTAAGCAATGAACAACTCCAAAAAACACTGCACATGGAGGATGAACCATTCAGCGTAGCTTCTATTGAGAGGATTGCAGCGGATGAAAAGACAATAGGTGAATGGATCGAGCTGGCTTATCAGAAAAGACCTGACTACCTTCAAATGCTCAAAAGAAAAGAGCTGGCCAGTTTAGGCATATCGTTTGCGAAGACGGACTTCTTTCCATTTGTCAGCCTTTTTGGCAATTACAGCAAAAGTGGAGAGAGATTCTTCCCTGACGAAGAAGACATCACTGTTGGAGGCAGGATCAGTATCCCCATATTTGAAGGGGGTATCAGGTATACAAGGCTCAGAAAGGCCCGTCATGATCTCTCCCTTTCGGAATATGGAGAGGCCGATCTGAAAAGGCAAATCAGGGCGGATGTTATGAAGGCATATCTTAATCTGGAAGACTTGAAGGCCACGCTTAAAGCCATTGATAAACAGATAGAATACGCACAGGAAAACATGAGGATAGTCGAGATCCGTTATCAGGAGGGAGAGGCCACAAATCTGGATGTACTGGATGCCAATCTCCTTCTGGAGCAGGCAAAAACAGACTTTGCAACCCTGAACTATGACTTCATTATGGCACAATTTGCGATCCTGAAATCAACCGGCGGCCTTACTGCAGAAACAATAAGAAACAGCCTTCAACTATCTTATTGATATTTATTATCTTTTTAGTCTCTTTGTCTCGAAAACAAACCTCGTTGTTTATTTTCTTGCTTCGTGTCGCCGCGAAGCGGCATGAGCGTTTGTCCCGAAAATAGCCTTCTATTTTCATCCTTAGTTGCGACACAAAGCGGCATAAGGTTTTGTCCTTAAAATTAGAAAGCCTTGAAATGTTGATGGCCTCGTAAAAAGTCTAAAATGCCCTTAAAAATAAGTTTAATATTGTAAATTTGATACATATTTTGTCGATATAATCTTGATTTTTTATCGTTAAAATTACTTTTTACGAGGCCATCAATGTTGAGATGGGCTATTGTGGAAATTTAAAAAGATGGAGAAGAAAAAGTGAGATGCCCAGGTCAGGATACCCGCTACTGGAAACCAGGGGATATATTTGAAGCCCCGTGCCCAACCTGCGGCAACATTTTAGAATTCTTCAAGGATGAGCCTGCGCGCAGTTGCAAAAACTGCGGTCACAGGGTCATCAATCCCAGGATGGATTTTGGGTGCGCCTCATACTGCAAATTCGCCGAACAGTGCATCGGAGAATTGCCGCCAGATTTACTAGCCCAAAGGCAAGAGCTGTTTAAAAACAGGGTGGCAATCGAAATGAAGCAATATTTCCATAAGGATTTTAAAAGGATCGGCCATGCCGCCAAGGTTTCAAGATATGCGGAACAGATCGCGTTAAAAGAAAAGGCGGACATGGCGGTTGTCTTGACCGCAGCTTATCTTCATGATGTAGGGATAAAAGAGGCCGAACGGAAATATAAAAGCGCGGAGGCCGCATACCAGGAGGAATTAGGGCCTCCAATCGCCGAAGCGATCATGGAAAGGCTCGGGGCCCCGGCCAAACTGATCAAGGAGGTATGCGACATTATCGGTCATCACCACCATCCCAGGCCCGATGAAACATTGAATTTCAAGGCATTATACGATGCTGACATGCTTGTAAATATTGAAGAAAGCAGAGGCAACTACCTCTCAAACAAAGAATCGCTTGAGGCGCTTATCGATAAAAAATTTCTGACCGAAACAGGCAAAAAACTGGCCAGAGAGGTCCTTCTAAAGTAAGGAGGAAGAAATGAAGGTCATACGAAAAATCATAGAGATTGACGAAGGGCTCTGCAATGGCTGCGGCCAATGCGCAGATGCATGCTCAGAGGGGGCGATCCGTATCATAGACGGAAAGGCAAGACTTGTGGCGGAGAAATACTGTGACGGCCTTGGGGTCTGCATAGGGGAATGCCCAGCCGGAGCTATAAAGATACTTGAGCGTGAGGCGGATGAGTTTGATGCTGAAGCCGTCGAGGATTATCTAAAAATGCAGGGGACCTCTCAGGAATCCTCAAAAACCAATATGCAAACCGGTGGTCCATCAACCTTGAATAGAGGATCCCGTTCATCAGGAAAAGATAAAGAGTCTGAAAAAGGTAAAGTTCAAACCGGCCCAGCATCATCATACCTAACGAACTGGCCTGTCCAGATCCGGTTGGTACCGGCTGCCGCACCTTTCCTTAAAGATGCCCATCTGCTGGTGGCAGCAGACTGTACAACATTGGCAGCCGAAGACTTCCATAGAGATTTTTTAAAAGGCAAGGCCGTTATGATAGGATGCCCCAAGTTTGATGACCCCGCGCCTTACATCAATAAGTTTACAGACATATTTAAACATGACGGAATCAGGAAAGTAACCGCTCTCGTAATGGAAGTCCCTTGTTGTCAGGGCCTTCCCATGATTATCAAAAAAGGGATGGAGCTTGCAGGGAAAGACATCCCATTGATACAGATCGTCATTAGCACAAAGGGCAAGGTGATCAGCAGAAAAAAAGTCTAACAAATGCAGGATCAGTTAAACAACCTGCTAACACCTTTCAGTAATGCTTATCATCGATGGCCTCGCAAAAACATTTGAATGTAACCAAAATGGAACATTGTTGATTGTTACAAGTTTCCAGATTTACAGGGGTCTATCTTTTTCCGAAATGCCAAATGAAAATTGCGCCATTTTGGTTACACTCAAAACATTTTCCCCCGTTCCTTAGTGTCTCACGCGCGTGGTGCCATCGGGGTCCTTTAATATCCTTACACGATCACCGACAGCGAAGACCTCATCGGCCTCCTGAACTACAACGATCGTGCTGCCATTATCCAGTTTTACAGTGATCTCGAATGCGTCTTTTTGGGTAACCTTTTCTTCAGCGGCAGATCCTGCCAATCCTCCGGCGATAGCTCCGAAAACAGTGGCGACTGTTTTGCCCGTTCCGCTGCCGATCGTGCTTCCTAATGCTGCGCCCGCAGCGCCGCCAGCCAATCCTCCGACAGAGGATTTGGTCCCTTCGATCAATACATTATGAACGAGTTCAACGGTGCCCATCTGTATGGTCTGGCTTCTCCTTGCCTGATCTCGTGAATAAACCTTGCCTGAACGGCTTGAAGCGCAGCCAGTAAAAACAACACATATTATGGCTATGACTAAACCGGTCTTTTTCGTTTTCATTTAGCATTCCCCCTATCTTTAATCAAAAATCCGGTTTTTGAGTTTCCAAATTAAGGACCCGATCGCTATTTCTCATGGCAGGCGCTAAATAAGCTCATGAAGCCTTTGAATCAGGCATGCATACTCCCCTGCGTCATCAAAACAGTACCTGATGCGGCTAAAGTCCTTTCTTAGTGCCTTGACCTTGTCTATAACCTTGCTCCCCTTTTTCAGAACGTCATGGATGAGGACAGCCAGTGTCCGGAACCCATCAACCCCCATACCGAAACGGGTCATCTCCGATACGCCCATCCGCAGAGCGCCTGAGGCGGTAAAACCTTCTTCATCCGCCGTTGCCTGATAGTTGCATATAATATTGTTTTCCTCAAGCCGTCTGGCGATTTCCGGCCCGCGGCTGTAACCCACATCCACCACCACCTGATGGGTCTCGGTAAAATCAATGACAGGGTCTCCGGCTACGTCCATGCCGCATTCCTTTAGCGCCCTTGCAAATGCCTTTGCATTCGATATAACGTTCGGCTGATATTCATCCTTGAAGTGATTCATCTCGTATGTAGCCATAAGCAGCCCAAGCAATGTGCCGGGGTGGTGGTTTGAAACAGAGCCAGGAAAAGCCCTGCGCTCAAGGGACTCCCATAAGGCATAACGCTCCTCATCCTCCCTGAAACGGCTCCCTACAACCCCGCGCTGAGTGCCGAAGAAGGTTTTATGGGTCGATCCCGTCACAATATCCGCCCCTTCTGAAAATGGTTGCTGAAAATAAGGACCGATAAGCCCAAGCACATGAGCCATGTCGTACATAACAATAGCATCTATTTTCTGGTCATCAAGAAACTTCCTGATCTCGGCTACAGGCTCCTTGTGAAGCACCATGCTTTTGCCGAATATAATCAGCTCAGGACGGCATTCATCTATCAGTTTGAGCGTAGCAGGGACATCCATTTTGTATGGATTTCCGGCCAGCATAGGGAAATTTACCACAGCGGGACGTTCGGTATGAGGATCACGGGCCACATAGTCCTTCAATGCCCCCATTGGCTGAGCGCTCAGATGCCCACCCTTTCCTATATGATTATTCATAACCTGGCGTATCCTGCGCGGCTCTGCCTTCCGGTCTGCGCGGTTTATGTAATCCACCATAGCGCTGAACACAGCCGTATTCGCCATCTGCCCGCTTATCAGGCGAAGCTCCACCTTCCCGCATCCCATGAACCTTCTCATTTCTTCATCCAGCATCCGCTCCACCTCGTCGATAAAACCCGTGCCCTGATAGTAGAATATATCGGCGTCATAGAATGCCTTGGATTTTTTATGCTCCGCATACCTAAAGGCAGGGTCCATGATTGAAAGCAACCGTGTCACAGGAGAGATGGTCATCTCGGATGGTATAAGATTAATACATTCATGCTGCCGCCAGACTGTATTCTCAACGGCCTTTTCCAAAAGCCTGCGAACCTTTTCAGTGGACTTTCCTGAAGGCAATTCCTTTGACCCCTTCTCATGATCATAAATGATCGGCCGGCTGAATGGCGGTGCATCGCTTCGCATATGAAAAGGCACAACTACTGCATCGACCATCTTTCCCCTGATATCAACCGAGACCTTGTCATCCTCAAGGATATCGCTATCTATATATCCCAGGCAAATGGAACGTAACTGCTGGCGGTCCGTCTGTTCTGACTCAAGCCCTTCACCTTCGAATCCCCACATTGGGATCATTGTCCCGCTTGTTACATATCCAATGTGTTTGTCACCCTTGAACACCTTTGCCCCCTCGCGGGCTACACCCTTTCCCGCCACAGCTATATGCCTTGTCATTCGGGGAAGGTCTTTTATTAGCGAATAGTCGCGGTAAAGTATCCTTTTAAATGCCTCGTGCTGTCTTGCCAGCGCGGATTTTCCTACAAAACCACCCTTTAGCGGCGAGAAACTGACAGCGAATTTAGCAAGCGGGCAGGACATAATGGGTATTTCCTTTCCATCCCTGTCTATTCCGAGTTCATGCCCATAAAGAGGAAGACCTGCCTCAAGGCGAAGCGTGTCACGCGCCCCAAGGCCGATGGGCGTAGCCCCCTTGGCCAAAATGATATCCCATAGCATAGGGCCGTCTTCCCGCTTTACAAAAAGCTCAAAGCACAAAGGCTCACCAGTATAGCCTGTGCGGGCAACCCTCACCCTGGCTCCAGATATGGTAACGATGCTTACGGCATTTCGCATGGGCTCGGGCAAAGAACCGTACTGGATTATGGACTCCATTATGGCCCGGGAATTTGGCCCTTGCAGCGAAAGCATAGCGATATCTTCACTGCGGTCAGTCATATTGACCCCAAGAATCCCTTTTAGATACGACTGCAGGTGTTCCCAGTCCTTTTCCCTGTTTGCTGCGTTTACAACAAGCAGATATTCATCATCTTCAAAGCGGTAAAGATAGGCATCGTCTACGGCCCCTCCGGTTTCATTAGGGATTAATGTATACTGGGCGCCTGCATCCCTTATGTTAAGCGCCTCTGCATTGTTGCTCAGAACCTGCTGAAGAAACGCCAGCGCATCCCTTCCCCTGACTATAAACCTTCCCATATGCGATACGTCAAAAAGACCCGCCTTCTTGCGGGTGGCAAGATGCTCCGCCACTATGCCCGAAGGGTAAAATATAGGCATCTCCCACCCGCAGAAATCCACGATCTTGGCGCCAAGCGCTGTATGTTTGTCGAAAAAAACGGTCCGTTTAAGCTCGCCCATCAATCACATCTCCTTTGTCTATTCTTTGTTTATCCTTTCGTATAATCAGCGAACAATTATACCCATACTTAAAAAATTAACCTGGTAATATTTTAAACTATTAATGCAAAAATTTAAAAATCCAGTACTGCTCAAAATCCTATGGAAATAGTAACTCATTGCCATTTAGAAACCTATTTTCCCCATAAAATATTGATGGCCTCGTAAAAAGTATTTTTAATGCTTAAAAATCACCGATATATTAATAAAATATACACTAAATTTATAATATCATACTGATATTTTTGAACGATTTAGACTTTTTACGAGGCCATCAACTTTAAAAACTGGATTCCATATCAAACACGGAGAGTATAACCAAAATAGAAAATTGTTGCTTGTTCCAATTTTCCGGACATACTGGATTCCGGCTTTCTCCGGAATGACAAATAAAGAATAGCACCATTTTGGTTACACTCAACACGGAATGAAACACCCATGCCAATAAAATTGACACAAAGGATGATGAAAATCATAAACGATTTTCAGACGGAAAAATAAGGTAAAATATTTTTCTTTGCGAGTCCATCGACATTTATAAACCATAACCCAAAAGGAGGCGTGAGATGGGGATGCTGCAAGAGTTTAAAACCTTCGCAATGAGGGGCAACGTTGTAGACATGGCTGTTGGCATTATTATTGGCGGGGCGTTTGGCAAGATTGTTTCATCCCTGGTAGCGGATGTAATAATGCCGCCGATAGGTCTTATCATAGGCGGCATTGATTTTTCAAGCTTTTCAATCATCTTAAAAGAGGCGGTTGGGGATGCGGCTGCTGTCACAATAAACTACGGAAAATTTATTCAAGTCACCCTCGACTTCATCATCGTAGCCTTCGCCATCTTTCTAATGATCAAGGCCATGAACTCCCTTAAGAAAAAAGAGGAGGCGGCTCCGGCAGCCCCGCCTCTGCCCTCAAAGGAGGAAACCCTACTTTCCGAGATCAGGGACATTCTCAAACAAAGGAAATGATGGATTATAAGTTGAATAAATATGAGATTATACTTTAAATGGTCATAAATTGTGCTTTTGAAACATTGTGATTCGTTTTCTCCCTATGAGATTATATATAAAAACTCAGATTGTGGCCGTTTAAAGTATGCTTTTGAAGGGAGGATATTAATGAAATCGTATGTCATAATATTTCTTGTCTTTGGCCTGATAGCCGGATGTGCAAGCGGAGGATTCGACTCCGCCATGAAGACGTCGCAGCTTAGACAGGGGATGTCCTATCAGGAGGTTGTCCAGCTTCTTGGCGAGCCAAAGACGTCAGAGATGAAAAAAGGGGCATTCGTCGCTACATTCTGGCTCCATGAGATGTGGAAGGGAAATGTTCCCTATGATCTAGTTTTCGAGCCCAAAAAGCGGACGCTTGAATCATGGAGTGAAAACAAGGATAAATACGAGGAGAATCAAAATTTCTTATCCCAATTAGCAGGGTCATTATCACAGGGATCACAGGAGACGCAGGGAACTCAGGGAGCACAGGGATCGCAAGGAAACCAGGGAAGCCAGGGCGCCACGCCTGCCGGGCCAAACGATTCGAATCTCCAAAAACAGATTGCTGGTGTATGGTGGGGTTATTCCGGATCGACTGAGCGTAAGATCGGCCTTTGTCCGGATGGATCGTATATGGATTACACAGAGTCGGGTTACTCCGGAAAATCGACTAACCAGTATGGTGATACGACTATGGCGTGGGGCACTGCGAATCAGGGCAGCAGGTCAGGACGCTGGACAATCACAGGGACAACACAAAGCGGCACTATTTACGTTAATTTTTCAAACGGGGGAAGCACGACGATCCAATACCGTCAAATCAATGATCCAGGTTGTTTGAGTTTTAATGGCAATACACTTTGTAGACAATCTGCTGCATGTCAATAAAGCTCTACGAACAAAGATTGGGACATTCTGGCATAATTTCGTAAACATTCATAGCCAAATATACCCCTGTGAATGAAGTTCATTGTGCCATTTATTTCATTCTGATCGTTAGTGTGCACTTTACATTGTCTCTTGTTAGCTATCTAAGCGAATGGAAACCTTTTTTTGTAAGTTCAAACTGATTTCTGAAAAGCAATCTTGAATTAACCCGGTTACTCGTCCATTTCATCCTGAAATATCTTGACGGCGAAGGGGGAGAAAGATTTTTATTCAACAGGATGATCAAGCTCAAGGAGGGGGAAAATATACTAAGCCTCGCTGTCTATGATACATCCGGCAAGGCATTGGAGAGATCGGTCAGGGTAATGAAAAAGACAAAAAAATCCACAGCCACTATCTGGGGAGCCCCTTTTGGGTCTTTCCCAAGATTGCAGTATCTGGATAGACATATTTCTGCTTGGATATATCCAGGAGGCAGAGGATTCACTGACCCTTTCAGACAGCATGGTCGATCTTGAGACAGGCGAATTCCTGGCAACCAAGAAAGTATCCTGGGAGATCGACCCATCAAGCCTCGCATGGCAGGAAGATGCGATGAAACATACCCTTCATACCTGCTCCATTCTGGCGGCAAAGTTCAAGGAGCATTTCCCTTTATGTGAAGGGAGGATTATTTCCATATTATTTTGACCTGTCGGTTAAAATGTAATTTAAACCAATCTAATCCTTGATTTGCCAGCCTTTTGTATTTTCATAATTTTTCCCAAATTTTCATAAACTTTATGAGGAATGAAGACAAAAGGATTTTTGGTACGAAAATAGATTCTATTTTCTTGATTCGTGGCGCCGCTAAAAAGCGGCATGGGCGTTTACCATGAAAATGCATTTTCATCCCCGGGGGTGAACAACTTGTTCATGAACGTTTAATTTAAATTATTGCCCTTCGGACGAACTTTGTTAAGCATACATGAAAACCAGCATTAAAAAAATGGAAATCCCTATGCGATAATATGCATGA
>JAFGSM010000155.1 GCA_016934595.1 bacterium
AATTCTCATTTTGGCACTTTTTGTCACAGGACATAATATATTTTCTACCTAAATATATGATATATGACATAGAAATTGGTCAAAATGAGAATTGCTGGGTTTGTGCAAAGAACCATAAGAATTAAGGATTTTCAAATTAGGTGAGACAAAAAATACTTGTATTAAGGTATCGTTTTATAGGAGACACCATACTCACTGTGCCCTTTCTTAGGAACCTTAGAAGGGCTGAGCCGGATGCGCTTATCCATCTAGTTCTTGCGCCTGTATCAGGTGACGTATTAAAGGGCATACCTTATGTGGATCAAATCTTATACTGGGATCCTCAGACTATTCATGGAGATTGTACAGGAACTCACAGGAAATTCAGGGATAAGTGGGGATTTGTAAGAGACCTCCGAATGGCCCGCTATGACAAGGTATATATACTGAAACGCAGTTTCTCAAGCGCAGTTATGGGTTTTATGACAGGGGCTCCTCAAAGGATCGGTTTTGACACAGAGGGGAGGGGATTTCTCCTTACCACTCGTGTGCCTTATGATCACAGTCTTCATGAGGTGGAGAATTTCCTGAATTGCCTTAGGTCGGATGGCATTGAAGTCAAAGACGATTATCTTGAGGCATGGATTCAGGTGCATGAAAGGAAAAGCGCCGTAGAATTCCTTGAAAATCAGGGCTGGAGAAAAGGCGATCCTGTTGTTGCCATTCATCCCTTTGCGGCAGTCAAGGAAAGGGGCTGGCCGCTGAACAGGTTTATTCAACTTGCAAACATTATATGCGGCTGGATTGAGCGGGCGGCTGTGCTCTGGCTTGGCGGGAAAAAGGACATTGCCGAAGAAGGGCCGATCAGAACAGGATTTTTTGGAAAGGGCTTGATGGCCATAGGCAGGACAGACATCAGACAGACCATGGCGCTGCTTTCCCTTTCAAGCCTTTTTGTGGGAAACGACAGCGGAATTATGCACCTTGCCGCCGCGCTAAATGTCCCTGTTGTCGCCATCTTTGGCCCCCAGTCAGAGGTAAAATTCGGGCCATGGGGTGATAAAAAAAGGTGCGCCGTGGTGACCAAGAGGCTGCCATGCCATCCCTGCCGCCAGAAGTTTTTCACCGAGTGCATGCCGGGGGCAGAAGGAAGGCCCTTATGTCTTGAATCTATTGGTGTTGAAGATGTGATGAAGGAGATCGGGCGTTTGGTTAACACTGACCGTGATTGATGGGAAGTTTATATGTTAATAAACCATTATGGCCAAACATGCATTGGCCGCCCTCGTAAATAAAAATGTATTTTCATGGTAAACACCCATGTCGCTTTTCGTGCCCCACGAATCATGAAAATAGAATCTATTTTCGAGACAAACGCCCATGGCCCTTCGGGCCGCCACGAACTATGAAAATAGAATCTATTTTCGAGACAAAAAATCAGATTATGGACGTTTAAGGTATAACATAGAAAAATATGCGCATCTTGATTATAAAATTAAGCTCGCTTGGGGATGTTATCCATTGCCTGCCAAGCCTTGATGCATTAAAGAGAGGTTTTCCTGGCTCGAAGATCGACTGGCTGGTGGAGAATCAGCATGCGGAGATTCTGGAAGGTCATCCAGATATAGATCATCTGATTGTTCTCAGGAGAAAGTCATGGATGAAACAGCCCTGGCAAATACGGGAAGTGTCTTCACAGATGAAAGAGTTTATTAAAGACCTTAGATCACAGGATTACGATATGGTTATAGATTTTCAGGGGCTTTTCAGGAGCGGATTCCTTGCATGGCTCAGCAAAGGAAAACGCAAGATAGGATTTGATAAGGTAAGGGAAATGGCAGGTCTTTTTTATAACGAGAAGGCGCCACTTTCCACCCTTGATCAACATGCGGTGACAAGATATCTGGAGATACTCCGATACCTTGGAATAGATACCGGACAGACAAGGTTTTTGATCCATATAGATGAAAGGGATTATAAAAGGGCAGGGGAAATACTTAAGGAAGAAGGCATAGATGTAGATGGAGACAGGAGGGTTGTATTTGTCAACCCAAATGCAAGGTGGCAGTCAAAGCAATGGCAGTGGGAAAATTTTAGGGAGCTTGTCAAGGAGCTGGTTTTGCTTGGTTACGAGACGGTTTTGACAGGAGGCCAGCAGGATGCACAGATGATATCAACAGTGTTTAAAGGTTTGGGGAACAGGGTACATAACATTGCAGGGCATACAACCTTGAAGTGTTTGGCTGCCATGTTCAAAATGGGCGGCTGCCTGGTGACAAACGACTCAGGTCCTATGCATCTGGCTGTTGCCTCAGGGCTGCCTGTTGTCGCCCTTTTCGGCCCTTCCAATCCTGTAAGGACAGGTCCGTTTGGATGGCAGGATAAGAATAACCGCAGAAAGGTTTTGTTTACCGGAGAGGCTTGTTCCCCTTGTTACAAGAGGTTTTGCAGGCATAAATCGTGTCTTGCAGGGATATCGGTTTCTAATGTTTTGAATGCTGTGCAGGGTATTCTGGATATGTCCCGTAAAAATGTTGGGAGGTGATGATAGCAGTGCCATTAATTCAATCGCATATGAATTTTCATTTTTTTCATGCGGGTTTTCAGACACTGTAAACTTATTACTGAACACTGAAAACAGATAATTTAAGCATTTTGACGCCTTTCCTTAAAGGGATATCCAGGTAGATTTAGACCTTAACTTAACGACATTGTAATAAAAACTCTATGGATATTCGATTAACAAATAAACCCTCATGAACAAGAGTTGTTTACACCAGAGGATGAAAATGTATTTTCGGAATAAACGCTCATGCCGCTTCGCGGCTCCACGAATCATGAAAATAAACAACGGGGTTTATTTTCGAGAAAAAAATGAGAATAAAAATGAGAAAGGGGATAAGAATCAAAATACCCGACGGAGATCTTTTGCTGGGATAATTATGGTTTCCATGGCAAAGGGGTGGGGAGGCGCAGAGGAATACCTTGAGATATTAAGGGACAGATTGATTAAAATGGGGATATCATGTTCGATTATTGTTAGAAAGGGCGGGGCCTATTCAAAAAGGCTTGACCAAAAAAGGGATATAACAGAAGAGACAGTAAAAAGATCAGGCGATGTCATTCAGATCCCTTCAGGGATAAGGGGTGTTTTAAGATTAAACAAGGGATTTATCGCAAAGGATCCAAAAGAAAGGCATGCCTATATCATTCATGTAAACCGTTACTATGATATCTTGCGGGGATGGCTTTTGAAGAAGATGATGCCGGGGTCCATATTAATACTATATCAAAACTGTTATCTGAACCATCCCCATTGGCTTCCCCTTTATCTGACAGACGGGATTATATGCATATCGAAATTTGTTAAGACATCTATAACAAAAAGATTTCCTTCATCGGGTGGAAAAATCAAGGTGATAAACCCTGGTATAGACCTGGGCCTTTTTGACACTGTAAAAGGCGACTACAATATAGGAGAAAAGGTGAAGATAGGCACAGTGGGGCGGTTTGATAAGAATCAGGAGGAGCTATTGATGGCCATAGCCGGGCTTAAAAAGATGGGTATATGTGCTCAGGTCCATCTTGCAGGCGAAGGGATGCCTGAGGATAAAAAGAGGCTTAAGGATTTATCTGAAAGGATAGGCATAGGGGAAGATGTGATTTTCAGGGGGAATCTGCCTCACCATTCCATGCCCGGTTTTTATCTTGATATGGACATTTGCGCAAGCGCCATGATGAGGGAAGGCCTTTCTCTTTTTGCAATGGAGGCAATGGCTTGCGGAATCCCTTTTGTTGCCTATTACGCCCCAGGGTTTAATGAGTTGATTGACAATGTAGAAAATGGCATGCTGGTGAAAGGCGGTGTCAGGGAATTTGCCTTATGCCTGCTTTATCTTGTAAAATCTCTTGATACAAGAAAAAGCTTGGGAATCAATGCAGTAAAAAAGGCGAGGGAATATTTCGGTATAGACAGAAATGTAAGAGAATATTTGGATTTCATAGATTCCATCTCTTTATGAGGTCATCGAGGGAATAAAATGCTTAAACTTGTGCATATTGTAGGGGCACGGCCTCAGTTTATAAAACTGGCGCCTCTTTGCCGCGCCATAAAAGGATATGAAGATTCTGTTTCTAATGGAATACCGTTAAAATCGATCATCATTCATACCGGCCAGCATTATGATTACTGTATGTCAAAGGTCTTCTTCGATGATCTTCAGATACCTGCGCCTGATTTCAATCTGGAGGTAGGCTCCGGAAGACACGGTGAACAGACAGGTCTGATGTTAAGCCGGATTGAGGATGTTTTGATAAAAGAGCGCCCCGATACAGTGATTGTCTACGGAGACACTAATTCAACCCTGGCGGGGGCCCTGGCCGCAAGCAAACTCCATATTCCGATAATCCATATAGAGGCAGGCCTCCGCAGTTACAACAGAAAGATGCCCGAGGAGATAAACAGGGTTTTAACTGACCATATATCTGCCATATTGATCTGTCCAACAAAAACGGCGGTTGAAAATTTAAAAAAGGAAGGCTTCACCAATATATTAAAAAAAGGTGAGCTGATTGATCCCCGGGACGACTTTCCAATTTCTGAGGATAACCCTCCTGTTGTCGTAAACACTGGCGATATAATGTACGAATCGGTGTTGTTTTCACTAAACAGGGCTATCGGGAAATCCATGATCTTAAAAAAATTGAACCTTGAGCAGGTTCAAGATGAGATAACCCCTTATGCCCTCTGCACCATCCACAGGCAGGAGAATACAGACGACCTGCAACGGCTTGAGGTCATTTTAAGAACACTGGACGAGATATCAGGCAATGAGATGGCAGTTGTATTCCCTGTTCATCCAAGGACAAAAAAGCGTATAGATTCCCTGGGCAACTGTGTTTCAAGTATCAGGCTGATCGATCCTGTTTCCTATTATGATATGCTTCTTCTGCAAAAACACTCAAGGATTATATTCACAGATTCGGGAGGGATACAGAAAGAGGCATTTTTTATGCGTGTTCCCTGCATTACCCTAAGAGACGAGACGGAATGGGTTGAAACCGTAAATGCCGGCATGAATATAGTTACAGGCATAGATAAAAAAACGATTGTGGAGGCATTTCACAGGATGCTTAGGGATCCCTCAAAGCGGCTGGAAGACAAATGCGGTGAAAGGCCATTCGGAAATGCGGATTCGTCCCGCCTGATCTTGAATCTGATTTTGGGCGCCGCTGACATAACTTTGAAGTAGCTTCTACTTACAAATATATCATGGATATTGTTTAATCAAAAAATGATCTACGATGCTATCATCATCGGAGCCGGGACCGGCGGAATGATCTGTGCGGCGAAGCTCGCCTTGAATGGAAACAGAGTCCTCTTAATCGAAAAAGCCAATCATATAGGAGGAACGAGCTACGTCTTTAAACGGGGTGGATATGCCTTTCCCATGGGGCCATTATCCTACAGCTTTCCCCAGAGGGTGAGAGATTTTCTGGAAGAGATTGGCATTAAAAAAGAAATGGGATTAAAGAGGAATCACTTCCAGCTCATCACCCCATTTCTGGATATTATCTATTCACAGCAGTTTGAATCATTGGAATCAGAATTGCAGAAGGCATTTCCGGAGGAGAAAGGCATCCCTGTCTTTTTTGCCGAATTAAAAAAGATCATCGCCGACATAGATGACCTGTACCTTTGGCATCCTTCATATATGGGCGGGGGGTCAAAGAAGCGGGCATTGGCGCGTATGGATGCCGCTATCCTGAAAAAGATGCAACGGATCGAGAAATACGCACGAATCCCCAGCGGGAGGATTCTGGAAAAATATCTCAAGGATCCGGTCCTTAAAAATCTTCTGGGTTCCCAGGGCTCGGAAATGCCCGCCATGTCTTTGCTGAATCTCGCAATCATGTGGAATGTCATGTGTTTCAAAGGGATATGGTTTCCTTCCTGGGGTATCCATGGCATCCATGATGCGATTAAGGATGTTGCCTTGAAGCACGGGGCAGAGATAATGTTGAATACTCCGGTTAAAGAGATTTGCATAGAAAACGGTAGTGTCAAAGGTGTCAGAACGGCAATTGGAGAGGTTTACGAATCGAACTGGGTCATATCCAATGCCGATTATAAGAAGACCTTTATGGAACTGATCCATCCACAGGATATCCCTGAAGAAAGATTTTTGTCCAGGATCAAAGCGGTGCCATATACGCAATCCGAAATATGCGTGTATTTGGGGATTGATCCAAAGAAGGTGGATTGGCATCGCATGAAGTCAACCCATTTGTTTTATCGCAAAAGGCTCGAGCCAAAAGAAAAAACAGACTTCGAATCATTCGATGATAGGGAATTTGAGATATGTCTATGGTCGGACAATGCCCCTGGTTTGGTCCCTCCGGAGAAGGCGGCCTTGATCTTGAGGGCCGGTTTTGAATATACCCACTTTGCCCATTTCCGGAAGGGTGAAAAGGTCAGGGTAAGCGGGTATAAGGAATATAAGCTCCAAATGGCGGATAAATTAATCAAAACGGCTGAGAGCATTCTGCCTGGGCTTCGATCGGCCATTGACATCATGGAGGTGGCTACTCCGCTTACATATAGGGATTGGGGCCAGAGATATGATGGATCGATCGCCGGATGGACATGGCTTGTAAAGGACTCGCAAGAGGAGAGGCTTTTGCTGGAAACCCCAATTGAGAACCTTTTGATGGTCGGGATGTATGCTGCTTCAGAGTTATTCCTGGGGGGATTTGCCACAGCCATGCATACGGGAAGTCTGGCTTCGGATATTGTCCTTGCACAATCTGATTCCAGATCAAGATGATTAAGATGATCTACAAGAGAGTATAAGCGGGGTTTGAAATTTTTCTGATTAGCGTTCATCGGGCGGGCTTTATTAAACCTGGTTGAGACCCCGCATAGAAAGAAATGGAAATTCCTATTCGATTTGATTAGCACCCATCGGGCGAGCTTTTATTACATTGAGTTAAGACTCTACTTTTGCACTTTTTGTGTAACTCTATGAAAATATTGATAAAACCTGTTATTTAGGTTGATCCTATATCTTATTGAAAAATATGACTTATTTTAAAAAAATGCAAAAGTAGAGTGAAAATCCTCATAGAAAAAAATTCTATGCGATTGAGGTAAAATTTCGAAGAAGATTTAGTAAAAGCTGAAAGGGTGTAGGCATTTGAGCGGCAGGCTTATGTTGAATGCCGCAGGGATGGTTCGCTGTTTTGCCCATGCAGGGCGCACATAACCGGATCGGGGGCCAATGGACGAGGGGCGCGAAAACGGCAACCTCCTGCACAATCCTCTATCACAGGACAGCCTTTACATTCGAGGTTATCCAGGGGGATATGCTCCAGTCTTTGCCAGCATTCCATTAGACCCGACCTGGCGTCCCCCAGGGGCGCATCCGCGTAAAATCCGCATTTGACCGCTATTCCCGTTGGCAGCACTGTAATAAGATGTCGCCCGCAGGCAAAACCGTCCGATGATCCGTGATATCCCCCTCCGTATGAGTATTTCATCAGTGGAACCGCATCCTCAGTTGACACGACCAAATCGGTGTTTTTAATGAGTGAACCGGCGACGCACGGTACATCGATTCCCCATTCTGTGGCCTCAATCTCCTCGGCAAACAGTCTCAACCGTTCGAATTCCTTCAGGTTTCCGCTGTGAATCATCGTTGCAATGGAGACAGGCACGCCTGCCTCCCTGGCCGCATATATCCCCCTCAACGTTTTATCGAACGAGCCCTCTCCGCGTATCCGATCATGCCCGGTGCGCCAGCCGTCCAGGCTGAACTGGATATTATCCACAGTGAGCCATTTGATGTTTTCATTGTCTATGAGTGTTCCGTTGGTCAAAATAACCCGCCTCACCCTAAGATCGGCTGTCTGTCTGATAAAATCCTCGAGATAAGGGTATGCAAGAGGCTCTCCGCCTGAAATCAAAAGACGCAGCCCCCCGTTTGATGAAAATTCTCTGACAATGCCAAGCGCCGCATCAAGGGGCAAAAAATTTTGATTCGGAATTCCCAGATAGCAGTGGCGGCATTTGAGGTTACACCGGCTGGTAAGCTGCAGCTCCAGATAGCGCAGGGAGGGGACAGGAGACCGGTCAATGCGGATTGGTTTGAGTTCCGGTTGAGAGAGGATTTCAATGAGCCCCTCATCTATGCAATATGCCACAAATTTATCCTCGGCCGCCTTCTCCTTGCGTGCCAAAGTCCCGTCACATGAAACCAGAAATGACTCTGCCGCTTCATCGATTTCATAAAGCTCGTCGCGCCCTGTGTGATAGACAAAGGGGCTTTCCAGCCGTTTCAATGCAGCCTGGCGATGAAGCCTCAAAAAAGATGGGGAGCTTGTGCTATTGTGCATTGTCCGCTTCCTCGATATCTGCAATGCCTATAATTCCCTTCTGTTTGAGAATGCTCAGCAGGATGTAACCGCCGCAGGGTTCTGCACCCGAAGGAGGTATATCGGATTGAAAATCGCAGTCTGCCTTTTGAAAGGGGCAGCGCTGGCATACTGTTCGTTCCATATCCTTATCGCGGCGATTCCACAGGCGGGTGGATTTACTCTTTTCAGGGATCATGTCCGGACTTACTATCCCTGCATTCAGCATGTATTCTACTAACAGTGCCCCGCGGCATGCCAGTTCCTCCTTCGAGCCATCGCGAAAAAACGCACAGAAGGGACGGCAGATATAACCCTTGAATCCCTCTTTTCCCATAAATCTTTCTCCCAGAAAACGAAAAAGGGCCGACAACTTAAACAGCCGGCCCCCGATCTAAAACACGCAAAAATATCAGCAGGAATTCTTACACTTGCACAGTCCCTTGGATACTCGGGTAATCCTTTTTATTGTCATACCTTGCATCCTCCTTTCTTCGCATTCTAACCTGGCTGAACAAAAGCTCAATTCGGCCATTGCCATTGAACGCCATGCCTCTGCGAAAATTGTGCAACATATTTTATTGAAAAAACTCTCTGATATATTTATTTTAAAAATGTTAGGGAATGTCTTTTTCTAATAAAAGTATAAGCAGAATTATAAATTTTTGTCAAGGGAAAATTTTCAAAAAAGTCATCGCATTCTTATCAGGACAAACCATCTATATATTTTATATTGTAACTGCTCAAGATGTCATGGTAAAACAGGCATCTAAATGTTAATGAGTTATTTTTTCCATAAGATATTGAGCAGTTACTGTATGCTATATCCTATCAACAGGCACATTTACCATTTTAAATGTATACCATTCCCATGCTTGAATATCAAAGTTCTCTTCATAATAAGCATCAGCTCCCCCTCCGCCATCGCAACATCCAATGCCGAGAACTATCACCCGTGCATCGACATAAATGTCTTTATCTGAAAAAACAGGACCATTCCCATCTTTATCCGTAAGGATCAGCATAGTCTCTTTTGTGACATTGTATGCCCCAATCTTTTCTGTATAATCAGTCCAAAGGCATGTGCCATAAGGGTTTGGCGGACTGTCTGGAGCCGGTTGACAGTCGCCTGTCTTACATTCCTCAGCAAAAGAATTTATACTGCAATCATTAGGATATCGTCCCAGTAAGACAGAGGGATAGCTTTTCTGATTAACCACTATTGTTTCAGGCAGAGGGTCACACCCATACTCCATGGGAGGATACCAGGTTTTATAGTGCACTTTTACCTTCTCAAGCACTTTCAAATCAGAAAAATCGAATACCATTGTTTGATCCGGAAGGGCGCTTATAATTGGGCCTTTTTTCCATTTAACCTCTTTTACGTTAAAATCTCCTGGGCCTGCCGGTATATCAAATTGAACATAATTTCCAAAAAGAGGGCATGGGAATTCGTTGGCTTTAGTGTGTCTTACATCCGGGTCGTTAGCCTCACATTGTGTCCAGAAGGTAAACATAGTCTCATTGGGCAATATAGGCTTATCTTTATAATACAGATAAAAGATTGCAGGGAACTTTATATCTGAAAAAGGGCCAAATTTATTGGGCTCTGCTTCGCTGGATGTTTTTACATACTCTTTACCGTCGGCATCGACTAGCTTAACCGTCTTCGGCTTTGCAGGCATTAAGCCATTGCAGGTAATGTTTATATAAAATTCGCATGGATTAATAACCTTCCCAACCACAGCGACTGTCTCATTTCCTAATCTCCCATTGAATACGAGCATATATTTCCCAGGCTCTTTTGCATCACCAGGTTCGGTAAAATCGATATAGCCGCTTTTATTGTTGCCGGAGCTTATTCCCCCAAGAATAAAGGCCTTACTCCAAAATTTAATTCTCTCATCGTTTAGGTTGTCATAATAAAGCTCGAATGTTCCATCCATATCCTCTTCCGTGTTGTTTACTATTACATAATGAGAATCCGTTTCATTATTACGAACCATGTCCATCTCACCACGAAAAAAATAATTCAATAATCCTGTTGAGTATCCGGCCGCCCGGGGGATAAGATTTTGGGCGTACTCTTTATGACATTTATCGTCCAGACTGATAAAATATCTTTGAATAGCCGGCCAAAAAAATAAATACCGATAGAGTCTTCCTGGGACGGCAAAATGTTCTATAGTCTCTCCATTCCCGGTTTTTCTTAAATAAGCCCTATATCTTCCACCTCCAATATCTTCAATATACTCCTCAGTGTCAGCCTTTCTTGGAAATGGGAAATAATGATTATCTG
>JAFGSM010000156.1 GCA_016934595.1 bacterium
GGCTGTGCCTTTCTTGTTAAATCGAAATAAAATGGAAATCGTCCCCTTGCTATCCTTCCGGGTGGATATGCCATCTGCGCTCAATTCTAATTGGTCTATTTTAAGAAAAACGGGTTCTTTAACAGCCAGATCCTCAAATCCTATCGTATACTGCCCGGCTGCTATCCTTTTAAGGGATACAGTCCACGGTTTTTCTTTTGAGGGTGTTTTTTGCCCCCCTTTTTCCGGTAATGCCCGAAAATGAACGATCTCCTGCAGGTTCACCATTTTGTTTTCCATGCGCTTGACCGAGACATCCCCTTTCCGTGTTATAAGGTCTCCAACAACTATTTCACGGTCAAAAAGATTTACGGATGCATCTTTAACCTCCAAATAAGGGATGTTCATCAGCTCATCTCTTTTATCCTTTTCCATCAACACCAAAGAGTCAATATTCAGATTAATTCCGGAAAATATTGCATTGCCGTTGCCTTCTTTGCCAGGGCTGTAGATGTAGCCGCCAAGCAGGCTGGCCTCTCCGCTTTTAAGTTGTGCGGAAAGGATATCCTTATAATATGGGGCATATTTCGGCAACATAAAACCCCTAATGCCTGCCTTACCCTCGATTGACAAAGGACTCAAAACAAAATGGCCATTAAGCTCAACCGATTCACTGATTTCTGTCTGAGTGGTGATGCTGTATAGGGACTTCCGGTTTCCGGTATTGCTGAAATCCTTGACATTTACCGAAAGGGGGTACAAGGTAGTCTGGAAATAGGCACCAGGCGTTAAATCTTTCCAGAGGACGATCCCGTCTGTGATTTCTATCTCATCGACATCGAGTGAAACATCAGCGGCCTTTTTGTTTGTTTTCGTGGCGGCATCTTTTTCTTGTTTGTTATTAATGAGGGACAAAAGATTGATCTCTCCGTTTTGATCTTTCTGAATAGAAACCTGAGGGGATGTGCAGGAAATCTTCGCCATGTGTATGCTTTTCCTGAAAATATCGGAAGACTTTACCGCTATGTTTATATCTGGCAGCCATAAAAGGGCATTTTCCTTAAAATCGACAATCTTTATGTCATGAAGGTCAATAGACCCGTTTACTCCGATGATCGGTTTTTCATCAGGGTTCTGAAGAAAAAAGAAGGCTGCATCGGCAGTCATAAGTCCGGAGCGCAGGCCAAAATCCCTTTTGTTTGGAAGATAGTTAAGGTAAAAAGGTATATCGAGGTTCTCGATCTTTAAATCCAAAGAGGTCTCAAGAGACTTCCCAAAGGGTTTTGTCTTCCCCGAGAAAGAGACTGGCGTGCCATTAATAACCGCAGATAAGGAGGGCTGGACATAGTTTTCAATATGATGGGCCATATTGGATATGAATGGAACGGCAAGATTCAGTTTGTCGATATGGTGGTGCATATTTCTTGGGATATCGACAAACTCAAACGCCCCCTCAGAAATACGTATGTTGTTCAAAGAAAAAAGAAAATGCCTTGAGCCTGGGCTGTTATTATCTTTCCCTTTGAGGATATCAGAAAAATTGTAAGAGAGATCTTTCTTACGAACTATTTTGATATATGGCCTTTCTACAGCGAGTGTTTTTACTATGACGGCGAGTTTTGGCAATGAGGCCGCTTCAAAATCGATGTTGATCTTGCCTGAAAAGATAAAGGGCTCTGAGCCTTCCGGATTTTGCACCATAAGGTCATGAATGGTAAACGACAAAATATACGGGTTAAATTGTATTTTTTTTATTATCACAGTGCGGTTGAGATCCCCTGATGCCTTCTTCTCAATAACCCTTTTCAGAACAGGGGGCAAAACAAAAAAACCTGCCAGCGAATAAAATATGACTGCACAGACAAAAGATATAAGCAATTTTTTTGACAGGCATGATCCCTTTAATCTGCGTGCTTTTTCCGCTATACCCATTATAGTCTCCTATCTATTCACTTCTATATGCTAAATGCTGATAGTGTATATAATTACCTGTTATTCTGTCAATTGAATGTGTCATTAAATATGTCATGGCATCAACTAGGGGCTTCCGTAAATTCCGATAGAAAAGCTAAATCCTTAAATCCTTTAAATATTTAAAAGCTGTGTTAAAAACATAGCATCTATGATAGCAGCAATTCTCATTATGGCGTTTTTCAAAGCAGCATATAGTATTCTCGTCATCTTTATATGCTTTATATGGTATAGAAATTGGTCAAAATGAGAATTGCTGCTATCATACTTGATTTAGGGATATTTTTAGTATTAATATTAATGGTATCATAAAAAAGTAATTTCGGTAGCTAAAAAACATATATATATGTAAGGTTTTATTGAATTTTTAAGGTAACTTTTTTAATAGGTTAAAAAATGGGAATCATTGAAATCAGAAACGTTACCAAGACTTACAGGACAGGTTTCTGGGGAAAAAAAAGACTGGCGCTGAAGGATTTGAGCCTTGAGATCGAAGATGGAGAGGCGTTCGGCTTTCTTGGCCCAAACGGGGCAGGCAAGACTACGACGCTAAAGATATTGCTGGGCATCGTCCAGCCTGATTCGGGATCAGCAACTATCCTGGGTAAACCTATCAAAGATGTTTCCACCAAGTCGAGGATCGGCTTTTTGCCTGAACAGCCCTATTTTTATGATTATCTGACAGGAAAGGAGCTTCTGGAATTCTACGCCGGGTTTTTTGGCCTCAGCAGATCCGAGAGGAGAAAACGTATAGCCTGTCTTTTGGAAGCAGTCTCTCTTATAGGATCTGAAGGAATAGCCCTAAAGAAATACTCAAAAGGGATGCTTCAAAGGATAGGTATTGCACAGGCATTGATTAATGATCCTGATGTCATTTTCCTTGACGAACCCCTTTCAGGTCTTGACCCCCTTGGAAGAAAAGAGATAAGAGATATCGTTTTGAGATTGAAGGATGAAGGGAAAACGATATTTTTCTGTTCTCATTTTCTGCCTGATGTGGAGATGATCTGCGACCGTGTGGCAATTCTCAATAAAGGCATACTGGTAGCGGTTAATAATCTTAATGAACTCCTTCTTGAAGATTCGGAGATGGCGGATATAATTTTTAAAGGGGTATCAGAAGAAGGGATTGAGGAGATAAGAAGAGTTGCCATAAAATGGCTTGAGCATGAAAACAGGTTTCAAGTCACGCTTTGCGGGGAAGAAAATATAATGTCTGCCATCAGATTGATCGACAGATATGGTGGGAGGGTCATTAGCGTTGTTCCTCAAAGAAGGGGACTGGAGGAACTGTTTGTAAAACAAATGCAAGGGACGAAAGAGAGATCGGATGAAATGGCTTGCTGTGGCATTTAACACCTTTCGTGAGGCTGTAAGGGATCATATCCTTTACAACCTGCTTATTTTCGCCCTGATCATTATAGGGGGCTCTACCATTATAGGCAATTTGACCATTGGTCAGGGATATAAGGTCATTACAGACATAGGTTTGGCCTCTATCTCCATATTTGGCGTTCTCATTTCCATCTTTGTGGGCATAGGCCTGGTCTATAAGGAGATTTCCAGAAAGACGATCTACAATGTCCTTTCAAAACCTATAAGACGCTCGGAATTCCTTTTTGGCAAGTATATGGGGCTTTTAATTACCCTTGCCGTGAATGTGTTTCTGATGACCCTATGTCTATTGATAACCCTTTATTATATAGAGGGCGTGTTTTCATGGAATATCCTTCCAGCCGTTGTCATGATATTTTTCGAGTTGATGCTGGTCACATCTGTAGCCCTTTTGTTTTCCACGTTTTCCTCGCCTACCTTGAGCGCTATGTTTACCATGGCTATCTATGTAATCGGTCACCTGACAGAGGATCTGGTGCAATTGAGCCAAAAAACAGAATCGGTGATCATTCGAAATGCCACCAAATTCATTTATTATATCCTGCCCAATCTGGACAATTTCAACATCCGAACCAATGTTGTCCATCATATTCCAGTCATGCCAGGATATTATCAGTTTGTATTTTCTTATTGGTTCCTTTACATGTGTATTATCTTCTTATTGGCAGTTTATATCTTTGCCGGAAGGGACTTTAAATAGCTTCATCATTCGTACAAATTTTCAGTACAAATTTTCATTATGTAATACCAATATGATAATGTCCAATTACACCAAAGTAGAAATGTCCAAAGTAAGGTTTGCTATAATTACCCGAAAAATGGA
>JAFGSM010000157.1 GCA_016934595.1 bacterium
CGAAACCATTGGGGATTGAGGTCTATACTATCAAAATGGACATTTCTACTTTGGTGAAAAATGGACATTTCTATTTTGGCTTGACAATTCAAATAAAGCCAGTTGACATTCATCTTTTAATATGATTTATTATAAAGACACAAGAGAAGGGATGGATATAAATATTCAAAAACTGGATATAATTATCTGAAAATTGGAGGACGACCTTATGTCAATGCCGGAAGATGAATCCTTATTTTCATACTACTTCATTTCACAGTCATCCCAAAAATTGCCATATCAAAAGGGGATAGAGGACTATCAGGGCAAAGTGGCCGAGCCAATAGATCAAGTTGGGCCGTCTTTCAGCAATGATTTTATCCTTGCTGATTCGGATTATGGCGTAAAAAGAGAAAAAGATACCTAAGATCAAAAAAAGGCCCTGGATTGAATGTAAAACATGGCCTCTCTCTAACAGTGTCCGGCTGTTGAATAAAAATGTCCAGGTAACATCCTTGAGCCAGGGAAGATATCTGAGTTGATAGGCTATATGAGCTGCAAGCGCAAGAGGCACATACGCATAGGCAGGCTTCCAAAATCCTGCGTTTGCCTTTTCCTCTGCCCCGAAAATAGATCCTATTTTGATGCTTCGTTGCGGCAGGGAAGGGCCATTTGTATTTGCCCCATCAAAGCCTATTAGTGATATGAGCCAGATCAGTCCGATCATCAGCGCAGGCGTTGCGAGGAAGGCGATGGTCGTTAACAAAAGGGACTTGAACGGCCTCATAACCGGAAATAAAACGGCCATTAATGCGCATACAAAAATAGCCATGCCGGGTCTTACCCGCTCGGATGCCCAAATCTCCCATCCAGGCGGCCTGAGATTAAGGGATACCGCCTTGTGGGGGCATGCCCTTATGCAGTTCAAACAGAGCTTGCATGTCTGGTTATTGTCCACATACATGAGATGCTGAAACATAGGGCATCCCGGAATATCGCCTGTGCCATGGTAGCATTCATGCGTGGCGCACTGGTTGGCGCAGATATCCAGATTCGCCCTGACCTCCACAACAGAGCTCATGGCAAACACCCCTATAAGATTCCCCATGGGGCATACATGCCTGCACCAGGTCTCTCTGGGAAAGAGGATGCTGAATAAAACCTCCAGGCTCAGGATAGACGTCAGAAGGATGCCCGTGTATACCGGACGGTGACGCATATTCGAGGCCTCCTCCGCCCATACAATAAACAAGAAGAAGACGGTCGCCAACAGATAGTCATAATCCTTCAGAAACTTAGGGAACCTGAGGTTCAGTTTGAGCCGTTTTTGAACAATGCTTCCAATAGTGGAATAAGCGCAAAAAGAGCACCATGTCCTTCCTATGAAAAAAGCAGCTATGCACAGCCACGGCCACCATATCCACCACACCAGGATGGTCCCCCAGTTCCTTGCGGGATCCTGGGGTCCAAAGAAACAGGAAAACATGATAAAAAAGAAAAAGGCCGCTGCAACCCACCGAAATACCCCCGGATAGATGCCTTTTCTGACAATGCTTTCAAATGGCTTGATATTAAGGAGGTTATACCAGATATGCGCCTTGCCTGCAGGGGCTCCTAAAAAAAGCTGCTCAGAACGGATCGTGTCTGTGGCAGCCAGCACAACGCCCCTTTCAATGACCTCATCCAGTTCCTGAATGTTTCCTCTGCGGTAATCATAACCCAAAAGCAATTCCCTTGCCCTGCGGCTCAGTTTGTCCACTTTTTTTTTATAGCGGTCTGAATGCCTTGCCATAAAATGCATGGCAAGCCCAAGGATATCGATCTTTCTCTCCCTGAGAGGAGGCAAAGAGATGATATTGTGGGACAAAATCTCATAAAGTCCCGGATCAAACCTTCCCTGGGCCAGACTTTCCTCCAGTCCCGTATGGGTGGTAAAAATTATCCTTATCTGAGGCAGGTCATTATAACGGCTAACCCTCGAAGATAAGCCCTTTCCCTCGCTTAATTTTATCCATGCATTAAGAAAATCCCTTAATGCCTCCTGAAGGGGATGCGCAAGGGCGTCAATATTCTTTAACAAAAGCGTCCCGCCATAAGGCAATTGAAGATTTCTTGACGCAAACCCCAGAGGGTCATCACTGGTTCCTTCCTCCCAGTCTTCCTTTGAGATGTCAGAGGCGTCCATGATTATAAATGGCCTGTTTCTCAACGGGCTCTTGCTGTGAATAATACCTGCGACAAGTTCTTTGCCTGATCCGAACTCGCCTTTTATCAATAAAGGACACGGGCTGGAGGCAATTTCAGGGATCTTTTGCCAAATCTCATGCATGATGCGGGTCTTTCCAACCAGGAAAGGGGCCTCCTCTTCCATCGTCTTCATAATCGCCTTTGTCGACAAATGCCTTTTTCTGATCTCGGAAAGCCTGTTCGCCAATGCAAACTGCCTCTCTGACATTTCGCTAAAAACCCTTTGGCTTAACTGGGGAAAATTCGACAGCAGGCATAAAAAAACCGTTTTGGGCACTGCAACTACTTTTGCATCTTCAACAACGCAAAAACCTATCTGGCTGGGTTTATTTGTCAACACAGGCATATCCCCGAAATAATCTCCGGCACTGAGGGTGAATAAAGGCGTTTTGACCCCGTATCTATCCAAATAGCTGCCTTCAACCAATCCTGACTGCACTATATATAATCTATCCGGTGTTTGACCCTGTTCAAGTATTACGATGCCATGGCTATAGGAAACCACACTTATTTCACACATGTATTTGTCAATATCGGTTTCTGACAAGTCATGGAAGATGCTGTATTGTTTTAAAAAAACGATTATGTTATGCCTGTCTTCAGCCATTCTTTTCAAATTCCCACAGCATTTCAGCCTGTTATCCCTGTCATCATCGAATTAGACAGCCTTTTTAATCTTTGAGCCTTTCGTGTCATGTCAATATCTTTTAACACGGATGCTTAGAAGCTGTCCGCAAATAAATCATACATGCACCAGAGGGCTTTTATATATCGAAAGCATGGTGAAGGTCTAAATTTGTTCAAATTATTTGCGGACAATTCCTTAATTATAAATGAAGCTTTTTGAACGATCTAATATAACAGATCAAGCAGATTATGTAATACCAATATGATAATGTCCAATTACACCAAAGTAGAAATGTCCAAAGTAAGGTTTGCTATAATTACCCGAAAAATGGA
>JAFGSM010000158.1 GCA_016934595.1 bacterium
AAAGGGGTGGGAACTGGAAAAGATACATAGCCTGGAGCGGCTTATAGCTCTTGCTGAAGACTATAATATTAAGACCGGTATTTCAGATGAAGAGATCATTTTCATAGATAGTATTTATAGGAGCAGATATCCGGGTGAGGCGGGGCTTCTTCCCCTGGGCGATCCGTCTGAATCTGACGCAAAAAAGGCCGTAAATATCGCCAAAAGGATATTAAAGGGGTTTTGACCCAACCTTAAAAGAATATCTCATTGCCTTGATCCCCTTCACAGCAATCCGCGGAAAAGAGCTCCCTTGCCGCCTGGATAATGCAATATTCCGGCCTTAAAACACCCTCCATACAAAAAAGTCTCCTTTTTTTATTTTCCTTCTTAGGGAATGGGTCTCCCTCTACATCCACAAGCGAACCATAAGGGCACTGGATACACTTGTCATACTGGATATCATGAATCCTGCCTTTGGCCATCGCCTTTTTTGCCTTATCAATAGTCCACACCTCGGCCTTGTTCTTTTCCTCGATCTCTATCCCCCTCAGGCGGTCAAGGATTATCCTCCCCCTGTCCAGGCGAAGCACTGCCCTGAATTCCAGACGGTCCCCCTCGCAAAGCCTCAGGCGCCCCTGCTGAGAGGAACTCAGGAGGGCATAAAATGTATCGTTAAAATGTGTAAGGCCGATGAATCCTTCCTGAAAGGTCAACATAAACCCCTTAAAGGAGAGGGCGCTATGGCCGTATGAATGATTTAAAACGAACCTCGGTTTAATGCCGATTATGGTGCCAAGACAATTCGCTTCCTTGTTTTTGTGTGCATTAAGCCACTTCTCGAAATCCTTCAGATCATCGCAAAATGCCTTGTAATCGCTTTCAGAAAGGAGCAGCTTTGGGCGTTTTATCAGCTTCTCATCATAATATTCCGTGCACGATACGCACTTTCTTCCTATGTGTTTATAAGATTTGGGACACGGAAGCTTGTGATCAAGCCTCAGACATCTCCACTTAAAATATACGCACCCACCTGGATAGCATCCCTTCTCTTTCAACACGTGATACACAGACACCACATTTCCGAATCCCTGGTGAGATTCATGGATGCACCGGAACACATCAAGCCTTTTGTATTGATTTATCATATCAGGCAAGACCCGAAAGCTTTTAAGTTTCTGCCGATAGTAACTGCTAAATATCCTGTGGGAATATTAACCCATTGCCATTTAGAAGCATAGTTTCCCATAACATATCGAGCAGTCACTGTCACTAATATTTTATGGTTCTGTTGTAACTTCTCAAAAACTGTGTGGTATCGTTAGCCCAACAGATTGATATTAAATATATTTAATTATTTTTACCACACGGTTTTTGAGAAGTTACGTTTTGTTCCTCTAATATATTATGAATCCTGAGTAAACTCCAGAATCAGCGCCTCCGTGTCTCCGTGGTGAACTATTTATTGGACATACCATTGCTTATTTCTTAAAATAGCGGTATTGTATTCCGTATTAATACTAAAAATAGTATTTTGGAGAAATAAAATGCGATATACAGGGCTTAGAGAATCGTTAAGGGATTTTACGATATTTTCTCTTAACGATATCAGGGGCATTGATAACCGGTTTTTTCGTACAAGGCTGAATGAATGGCAGGATAAGGGATTTATAAAAAAGATAATCAAGGGGTATTATATTTTCTCAGACCTGAAATTAAATGAAAATGTCCTTTTTGAGATTGCGAATAAGATCTACAGGCCGTCTTATATATCCTTTGAAATGGCATTTTCATGGCATGGACTGATCCCTGAAAGCGTATATGGCATTACCTCCGTTTCTACCAGAAAAACATACAGGTTTAAGACAAAAATAGCCGAATTTACTTACAGGCAAATCAAGCCACAGCTTTTTTTTGGTTATGATCTTGTTAAATATGGCGGAGGAAAATTCTTCAGGATGGCAGGGATGGAAAAGGCTATTTTGGACTACTTTTATACTCATTCATCCTTAAAGGAGGCAGCTGACTTTGAAGGCTTGCGCCTTAATAGGGACGTGTTTTTTGAAAAATTTAATGAAAAGAGGCTGAATGATTTTTTGGAAAGATTCAGACAGAACAGGCTGTCAAAGAGAATCAAATCCTTTGTGGAGTTTATGAAGAATGCTTGATATAGGTCAGATAGAAGCCTTTTATCCCGAATATCTTAAGCCCTTTAAAAAAAATCTCCTGCGCGAATATCTTCAATATAAAATTCTTGAGATAATCTTCGATTCAAAATTCGGTGAAAAATTGGCCTTTATGGGTGGGACGGCTGCCCGCATTATTCATGCAAATACCCGGTTTTCAGAAGACCTGGATTTTGATAATATAGGCTTAACAAAAAAAGGATTTGAGCATCTGATAGAGACTATCCAGAAAAGGTTGGAATTGGAAGGATATTTGATTGAAACAAAGAATGTCTTCAGGAGCGTTTATAGATCTTATATCAGATTTTCTAATATACTTTTTGTAAACGGTATAACACCCCATAAAGAGGAAAGATTATTGATCCAAATAGATGCTGAACCCCAGGGATTTGATTATCAGCCAGACAAGATCATTATCAATAAATTTGATATATTCCTGAGAATAAATGCGGTTCCTGCTGATATTTTATTGGCTCAAAAAATATATGCAATCTTTGGGCGGAAACGCCCTATGGGCAGGGATTTTTATGATGCAGTTTTTTTGCTCGGCAAGACAAAACCCAATTTGAATTATTTAAGATCAAGGATGATAATTAAAGATATGAACGATCTGAAAGACAGGCTCTTAATTAAATGTAAACAGATCGATTTTAACCTGCTTTCAAAAGATGTGGAACAATTCCTATGTTTCCCAAGCGATTCAAAAAGGATACTGTATTTTTGTGATTATATTCAAAACTATCAGTTTTCATAATGAGAATTGCTGTTTTCAATCAACATGAAAAACATGAACCAGTATATTAATGAACTTGACAGGCTTATCCTCCACGGACTTTCCAGTGAATGGGAAAACGCCATTTTTGAATTAAATCCATATCAAAGAAGGCATATACGCGCCCCCATTTTCAGCCTCAGGGATATGAACAGCAGATGGGGGCACTGGGACAAAGTAAAACGGGAGATCTCTTTGAGCAGAAGGCTTGTCCTTGAACATTCCTGGGATGCGGTGCGCGAGGTGCTTCTGCACGAAATAGCTCATCAATATGCGGACGAGGTTTTATACGCCCATAATGAAACCCCTCATGGCCCTTTGTTTCAAAAGGCCTGTCATATCCTGAAGGCCAATCCAAAGGCATCTGGGGATTATACCCCTATAGACGAACGGATATCCTCTTGTGCGGACGGGGCCGAGGACAAACTGCTGCGGCAGATCAAAAAGCTCATGGCCCTTGCAGAGAGCCGGAACCGGCATGAAGCGGAGGCTGCTATGGCCAAGGCCCATTCGCTGATCGAAAAATACAACATAGACCTTTTGGCGGCTAACAAGCAAAGGGATTATGCAAGCAGGTTTGCCGGCAAACCTGCCCTGCGCCATACACGGGCGGACTATCTGCTTGCCAGCCTGATAAATGACTTTTATTTCGTCAAGGTGATCTGGATATCTGCCTACGTCTTAGAAAAAGGGAAGATGGGAAGGGTGCTTGAGTTAAACGGGGCAATCAAAAATTTGCAGACCGCTTCTTATGTCTATGACTTTGTATCTAATTTTATCAACCAGCAATGGGTTGAATATAACAGGCATAAAGGATTGGGTCACTACCGGAGGATTGATTTTTCCTGCGGGATTCTGGAAGGCTTTCGTCAAAAACTGCTTGCGCAGGAAGAAGACAAAAAAAAGGATGCCGAGGAACGGGCAATTATCAAGGTTGAAGATCCCATGCTAATAAAATACTTCCGCTATAAATATCCCCGCATAATTACATTCAGGAGGGACGGGAACAGGAGGGATGAAAATGTGGTGAATGACGGGAAAAAGATCGGCAAAACCCTTGTCATTTCAAAGGGGATCACAGAAAAGGCCGGAGGCGGATACCTTCTTGAACACCCATAAAGATGGATATAAATATGACATTACCCCAATTGCTTTGCGGTAGATATATAGTGCATCTGCAGGGGTGCATAAATTGTCTCCATTGATATCGCAAATACTCCTGCTGCAATCGCCACAATCCGTTGGACATATCATCAGATATGTCTGAAATGCACAAATGGCATCCTTCTCTGTAAAAGCCCTGTCATCTGATGGTTCGCTGTCATCCTTGATTTCAGAGCTTCCAGTAATATTAAATTCCTTATGATTATTGATGTTTCCGGCATCCCAGATCGCCATTTCATTACAAATATATTCCTTGCCATCATGACAGATCGTAAACTGAATGACATCCCCTAAAGAGACGCCATCCTTTTCAGGTGTAGTTGAATCATCCTCATACACAGCCATGCCTCCGTAGAATCCGGCCTTGTTTATCTGAAAATACCCTACACACCCGCCATTTGTCTTTACAGTATCCACATAGGCCCTTATCTCATCCCCTTGCATTACCTCAACATGGGATCCGATTGTCGCTTTGCCCCAGTAAAAACCATAAGAGCTGCTCAATCTGGGTTTATAAATGTTGCACGCAAAAACCATATCAATCATACCGAATGCTATGACTAACTGAAAGAAAAAGGCTATAAACAGGAGGCAAAAAAGCGCCGATTCTGTGATCATCCGTTTTTCGGTTTTCATTGTTCTTTCTTCTAAATTTTAATCCACCTTAAATATATCTATCACAATTATATATCACAATCCTCGATACAATAGAAAGCAAGCCCTTAATCATGAGGCTCTTCCGCTGAACTGAAACAAATGCCTTATGGACATCCATCCGGAAACACTAAATCCCCATCCTCCAGCATTTTTATCCAGTAGCCATATTTTGGGCCAATGTAGTCCAGGGTGTTTATAAAATCAGGAAGGTCTTTGTCAAACAGCTTTGCACCATCACAGGTGTCAAATGAGATAATGCGCTGGTATTTGCCGGAGATGGAGACAAGGGGTGCCAGGGGGAAAGGGTCTACAGGGCAGAAGGCGATCCCTTCTTCCTGCTGGTATATACCTGTCTGATATGGACAGATTTGCGTCAGAACATTCGGGTCTTTTGCATAACATACATCAGGGGGGATGAATCCCATGAGGTTCCAGCCTGTTTTCAGGTTCAGGCATATGTCTGCGATTGCGGGTTGGCCCTGCATTATCAGATATCCGTCCCTGTTCATCTTTATCCAGTAGCCGTAGCCGAGTGATAAATAGTGGAGAGTGTTTATAAAGTCTGGCAGGTCTTTGTCCAGAAGGTGGGCACCTTCATGGTCGAAGGATATGATCCTCTGCCAATTACCTGCCTTGTTGGGATCGGTGGCGTCACGTATGGGGGAGTTTGTATCGTCCATGAGCCAGCCTTTCAGGGTTTGCTTATGGATAAACTCTATTTCATTCGGGTCTATTATGAATAGATTAGGGGCTTTGGCAGGGGATTCGCCTTCGTACATACATACCTTAATCTGATAACTTATCAGGTTCCAGCCTTCGGAAAGCGGATAGTAATATGTATAGTCATTTTCATCTATAAAACTGTCACAGTCGTTGTCCTTGCCGTCAATTAGCTCAGGGGCGCCTTTATAGGTGTTGGGATCGTTGTCATCGCAGTCAGTGTCGTCTGAAACGTATCCGGCAGGGGCGCTGAACGCCGCAATAAAATTCCCTGCATTGCCATAGCCGTCACCGTCTGAGTCTCTATAATAGTCGTGGTAAACACTGAAGGCGTTTTTAAGGACTGCATAACCGCCATCAGGATTTGAGACATGCAAATCATAGATGCCTGTATGATAGCCCTCAGGAATAGTAACATAAAGGGTATTTGAATCAATGTAATATACGTCTCCAGGTGAATAAAATAATTTTATCACCTGTAAACCTGCCTCCCCGTCAGCCACATACGCATAGTTGCCTGAGACATAGACGCCGATTGCATAGTCTTGTGTTTTGCATGAGCCGGTTATGGAGGGATGGCAGGGATCGCTTATATCTATCACCTGCAAACCTGATTCCCCGTCAGCTACATATGCATAATTTTTTAAGACATAGACGCCTTCGGCATAGCCTGGTGTTTCGCATGTGCTGGTTATGGAGGGATGGCAGGGATCGCTTATATCTATCACCTGTAACCCTGCCTCCCAGTCAGCCACATACGCATAGTTGCCTGAGACACAGACGCCGACTGCATAGTCTTGTGTGTCGCATGATCCGGTTATGTAGGGGTGGCAGGGATCGCTTATGTCTATCACCTGCAAACCTGAATCTCCGTCAGCCACATAAGCATAGTTGCCTGAGACACAGACGCCCCATGAATAGTCTTGTGTGTTGCATAAGCCGGTTATGTAGGGATGACATGGATCGCTTATATCTATCACCTGCAAACCTGAAAATCCGTCAGCCACATACGCATGGTCACCTGAGACATAGATGCCCCATGCATAGTCTTCTGTGCTGCATGAGCCTTTTATGGAGGGATGGCAGGGATCGCTTATATCTATTACCTGTAAACCTGATTCCCCGTCAGCCACATATGCATAGTTGCCTGAGACATAGACGCCCTCAGCATAGCCTGGTGTGTCGCATGAGCCGTTTATGGAGGGATGGCAGGGATCGCTTATATCTATCACATGCAAACCTGAATAATCATCAGCCACATACGCATAGTTGCCTGAGACACAGACGGCCCATGAATAGTCAGGCGTATCGTATGTGCCGGTTATATATGGCCATCCATATAATGAAACATCTGGTGTTTGCTGGAAACCTGTCCCCTTAATCGTCACTTGTGTTTGTTCCGCATCGATCCCGGTAACAGGGTTTACGGAATAGATCTCAGGCGTTATCGCCCATGAAGGATAGAGAAACCCAAGGTGCAGGATTATGGAAATAATTGCTGTTGATATCAACCATCTTAAAATCGCCATAAATATATCTATCACAATCCTTGATACAATAGAAAGCAGGCACTTCATCATGGACATCCGCCTGGGAATACCAGTTTCCCATCCTCCAGCATCTTTATCCAGTATCCGTATTTTGGACCTATATAGTCCAGGGTGTTCACAAAATCAGGGAGGTCTTTGTCATAAAGCTTTGCCCCGTCACAGGTGTCAAATGAGGTGATGCGCTGGTATTTGCCGGAGATGGAGACAAGGGGTGTCAGGGGGAAAGGATCTACAGGGCAAAAGCCTATGCCTTCCTCCTGCTGGTATATCCCCTCCTTATAGGGACATGTATTCGCCTGTGCATTCGGGTCTTTTGCATAACATACATCAGGGGGGATGTATCCCATGAGATTCCAGCCTGTTTTGAGGTTGAGGGAGATGTCCGCGGTTGCAGGTTGCCCCTGCATTACCAGATATCCGTCCTTGTTCATCTTTATCCAGTAGCCGTAGCCGAGGCAGATATAATGCAGGGTGTTTACAAATTCGGGCAGGTCTTTGTCCAGAAGGTGGGCACCATCATGGTCAAAGGATGTGATCCTCTGCCAGTCGCCTGCCTTGTTCGGGTCTGCTGCGTCTCTTATTGGCGAGTTTGCGTCGTCCATGAGCCAGTTTTTCAGACTTTCCTTATAGATAAACTCCACATCATTCGTATCTATAATAAATAGATTTAGGTCTGTTACCGGGAATCCAGTATCATAAAAACAGACACTTGCCTGGTAGCTTATCAGGTTCCAGCCCTCGGCAAGAGGATAGTGATAAAAATCGCTATCTATGCCGACAGCCTCAAGTAAAACATCATAGACCGGCCGGTCCGGATCCGTTGATATCACCTTTAAGGTATCGCTGATTGCCCCTGTTTCCCTGGGATTAACGCCGATGGAAAGGGAGAATGTCTCTCCGCTCCCCAGATTAACAGGCAAAATAATGGGCGTATACGGTGCAAGGAATTGGGAATCAGGCGGAAGCTCAAAGGATGTTATCTCAAGGAGCGTCCCTCCTGTATTGGTCAGGTTTATTGTTTTGACATCCCATGAACCTGTCTTTATCTCGCCAAAGAAAAGGGCGGGGGTCTGCACATCAAGTCCAGGCTTCAATGCCTCAGGCTCTCCGAATATCATGGAAAGCGAGTAAGCCCCTTCCGTGTCCCCTCCCTCAGACTGCAAAGGATTCATGTTTCCCGCGGATGTGACAGCCAGATAATATGTACCTTCTTGATAAGGCAAATCGAGCGATCTTATGGATGCGGCACCATTTTCATCTGCTACTGCCTGCGCAAGCACTGTGTCCATGTCAGGGGCATAGACGGTAAGCACAGGCATCAGGCCACCGTTTGCGGGATTGCCAAATACATCTGCGTAAAGCACCTGTCCGGCAGATGGGGTAAATTGGAAAAAGTCAACGTCAGGGCCATATTTCGTTTGCGATATCATGGATTCCGCAAAAAAGGGCTGTCCTGCACCTGCATCGATGTTATGGGTCTGAATGATGAAATCGCCCCATTCTGTGTCAAGCAAAGACTTAATAACAACAGTAGATGTGTTTGATGGCAGATGGGCGAGAAACTCGCGCCAGTGGGTTCCATGTGTGTGTGATGTATCCACAAAGGTGAACCCGTTGCCGTTATATCCTGGATGTATCTTCGTATTGTTTGCGGGCAGGTTGATAGATAACCCTGTTCCGTATCCCTTCTGATGAACCACGGCCTTGTTAATCTGGGAGATCACATCAACGGCGCTGCTTGTAAAAAGGGCTGGAAAATATGCATCATTCGCTATATTTTGCATATACTCCCTGAGGTCAAGGTATGAATCCCATGCAAAAGTCTCCACGCCTCCTCTTAAATCCCTGAATCTGGTCCAGTCAGGGACGGTTGCGTTGTTGATGGCAGTTGTGGCGAACGTATCGATAAGTTGATTCAGTTTCCCGACTTCTCTGATATCGATAACGGAAACGCAGCCCTTCATGGATGCCGGAGTAATGGTATCATGATGGTCTTCTATAAACAACCGCTCTGCCAGTTGGGCGGGGGTGGCATTATAATTATTTTGCAGCCATTTAAGGGACTTGTCCAGGTTTATCATGCTTGCCACTCTTTCTGCCTGGGATGCCATCACATAATCCACCTCTCCTATCATCTCGGTTACAACTTCCATTTCCTGCATCAGGCATGCATCCAGCACCACGATATCGATATGAGGCACGGCATCAAACGCTGCCTTGAGCTCCGGCATTTTGATCCCGCCGTCATTTGATGTGTCATCCTGGGCGATCCCCCCCATTGACCCGTGATTGTAAATGATAAGCGCATAATGGCGGGCAGGGGCGACCGCCATCATCTTCAGGATGAAGTCTGATAGCGTCTTGCCATCCGCAACGTTGAGCTCGGGCTGGTTTGCGTCAAATATAACCATGTTCGTGGCAAAGCTCTTCCGTATCCCGTCATATATGACAGGTCCCCATCGTGTGTCAGACCATACTGTGCCGTTCGACGGCACCTTGTCTCCGGAATATCCCCCTGTATATCCGCTAACAGGATCATTAGGGTGGCGGTCAACAAGGGCTACAAGATTGATGGGCACGCCCGCCTGGTTCACCTGCTCCATCTGGTCCAGGCTGTCCAGGGCCTGCCACTCCCTGTTGCAATCCCCATCCAGGTAAGCCATAACCGTCCATGTATCCGTGGCTATCCTGAATGGCGAGGATTTAAAGTTGTTGTTTTCGTTGTCTTCCGCTTCATGATCGTATACATCCACAAGCGCCCCGATATAATAATAATTGTCAGCAGGATCGACACTTGATGGTATGGCTATAGCCTTACTAAAAAAGACATCAGCAGATGCGCCGGATGCTAAAGGCGGAAGAGAGGCCATCCCGTTTGAAAGCAGCAGGTCGGATTGTGTAATGACCGCATCCGTGGAAAGATAAATACCCACATTGTAACTGTGGCTTCCATCGCCCTGTCCAATGTTTTTGACCCTCACCTTGATATAATCTCCCATTGATTGCCCTGCGCCGGCTGAATAGCGAAGCGAATCAAATGATTCTATAAAAAGGTCCACACCCTTTATGTCAATGACATTAGATTTATAGTTATCGCTCTCGAATGTCTCTGTAACCTGCTCCATGTCGTCTATAAGCACGCCTATATAATAACCGCCGGGGGCAATACCTGCCGGAATGCTGACGGATGCATCAAAAGGGACCTGTACGGAAGCGCCAGGCAGCAATGAATAGAGGGTCTTGCGTCCACCATCGAGCAATTGGTCCCAGGGGGAAATCTGCGGATCAGGCGAAAGATATATCCCCACAGAAAACTGCCCCGGATTCGCCTGTCCGTTGTTTCCTATTTTCAGGCTGATGGAACTGCCCACTGCTTCACCTGTATTAGCCGATGACGGGCCATTAAAAGACACGACATACAGATTCGCCTCCCCGCTTGTCGCTCCGATATGTATGGGGATTGCGGCATCGTTGTTTTCTTTACCTTTTTCACGAAGCTCCCCTAAATTGTCCACCAGCGCCCCGATATAATAAGGGCCTTCGGATATGTTTTCAGGTATCCTTATCATCCAGTCTGCCAGATATGCGTCCTGTGATGAACCGGCCTCTATGCCGGTTAGAATGCGCTGGCCGCCAGTAAGCAGGATATCGTCAGGGGTTACGACCGGATCAGTTGACAGATATATGCCCGTGTAAAATTCGGCTGAGCCTTCTGTTCCGAGGTTTTCAATGCGGAGGCTTAAGCCTTCGCTCAGAATCTGGCCGGGGCTTGCCGAGTCAGGGGTTTCAAACTCGAGCACCGAAAGGTCAGCGCCAGGTTCGGTATATTCCATAAGTTCATTGACCATAAGGGCAAACCTGTCAAAGCAGTTTATCTGGACAGTTATCTCATTATGAAACGTGTCCACGACATAGCCTTCCGCCACTATCCACAGGCCATGCGATCCTGAGTAATAAAAAGGCATCAGCATATATTCCGATATTCCAGTCACGGCCAGATCCGCATCCGGAGGGTAGTGAAAGACCATGACGGCATTTTTATAAAATTGGGTGATCTCATCTCCGTTCTCATCAAATGCCTTGATATCGTAACAGTCGCCAATCATCCTTTTCCCTTCTTCAGGATGTATCTCTTTTGCCGGGAATATATGAAGAGTCACTGTTTGAGAATCGGCGGAGACTGTCAATGCCCCAGGGGGAATCCTTATCTCCATACCGTCAGGGAGGATGATGGTTTGCATCTGGGCGCTGTCAAAACTCACAACGAAAGGCCGGGAAAGCGGCAAGGGACCTTCCAGAATGAGATCTTTATTGGCAAGGCCGGTTGTAGGCAAAACAGCTACAGGCACAGCCTGGCTCTCATAAAAAAATCCGTTTTGCCAGTCTTCATAGACAGCTCCAATATGCCATACAGCATTTTTTGCTACAGGCAATGTATATTCGAATGTGCCTGCATGCCCTTCCAAAATAACGGCCTCATTCTCCGTATACTCGCCCGACTCGCTCCATCCCCAGACATAAGCAGGATGTACAGGATTGACAACAATGCCCTCTGCGAATGTTATCCTGCCGGATATCCCGCCATCCAGTTCCCTGAAGATCAATTCCAGGTTTGTTACAGGACTGGATGCCGATAGATTAACGTCTCCGGCCGGAGGAGGGTTCAGCCATCCTTTCGATGAGAGATCTTCGGGCGGCAAGGTCGCCCTGATAAAATATCTCCCCTCAGGGACCAACATCTCAAAATTGCCCATTTGATCACTCTCTATGGATGTCTCAAAGTAACCGCCAAAGGTTGTTTCCCCCTCCAAAAGGATGAATGCCTGAACCGGTATAATGCCGTTTGGATCAAGAACACGTCCGCCAATATAAGAATCTACCGGCCGTATAATAAAATCCCTCTGTATAACCTGTTCCGGCTGAATGTTTAAATGTATCGTGTCGGTTTCGGTTATATAGCCGCTTTCCGGAAACAACCTCAAACCAATATGCCAGTTGCCGGAGACAACGCCCAGGGTGTAAGATGCATTTTCAGGATTCACCATTGCGCTGACCCAGCGTCCATGATCATCCTCTCCAAATATCTCAGCATTCACTGGAGACGCAGGCGGTTGACCTGTCAAGGCATCTTTTAACTGTCCCTCAATCAGAGAATCCTTAAGCATCAGGGGCACCTGGACGGCGATATTTTCACCGGGCGGCACGCAGAGTGGTCCGATTCTTCCTGATACGTAAGGTTCATAAGAAGCCACGTCCATGCCTATGTTATATTCCCTGTCTGCCTGGGCCTTCATAACAAAGGTACATTCAACATAAGGGGCGCTTGAGAAAAAACCTGCTTCATCTGGCGAAACGATTTGCTCAGCCCATGCCTGTGCCTCTATCTCGCAAAGAGGCTCGCCCGTTTTTGCATTTACGGCTATGCCAGTAATGCGGGATCCTGCGCTTGTCAATACGAAATCCACGCCTGTTATAGTTTCACCGGAAGCTGCAAATACCACTGCAGGCGGTCCCAGCATCAAATAAGGCAATTCCGGGCCAGGTTCCGGCACTATAATCCATTCTCCACCCATGACCGTCATTGTATAGTCACCGTTTGGATCAGTCTCTGAAGCGCAGTAACCAGAACCGTCCGGCTTCCACCCTGAAACAAGCGCCCCTGACACGCCATTCCCTGATTCATTATATACTCTGCCTTTTATAAAAATGATATTGTCAGGCGGCAAATCCAATTCCGATGCAGGGACTTCATCCTCGATTGCATCCATTAACCCTGGGGTTTCCGGGAAAACCGAACCTGCTGTCATTGTTGTCATTATTATTATGATTGTGGAAGAAAGGATAACGATGAGATGACGCGAGGGCTGAAGAAAATTCAAAAAAAGAAGGGGTTTCATGGCAATGCTCCTTTCCCAGAATCACTATAAGCTGGCCGGTCTGAAAAGGAAGGCTGCCAGGCCTTCCCCTTTTCATAGGGGAGGGCCTGGCAGCGGTCTTATTCACATTATGATGAAAACCGACTTATAAGCCTTTGGCTTTCAATAAAAGATAAATCATCGATTCACCTGATTATAGAGTTGATAAAACAAACGCCGCTATCTTCTCCTGTTGGGACGGTCGGTTCAGCGGCCTGGCTAGCTGCTGATGTTCCGACACTGAAAAGTGACAGGCTGTATATCCTGAACTTGACATAATTAATCAGGCTTTCATCCCTGTATGTATAAATGATGTCTTCGGGCGGAACAGTCGTTCCCGAACCGCTTTCAATAGAGGCTATATCTTTGAAATGGTTGATATAGACCCACCCGTTCTTGAATGCATTAAGGTGTCCGGCCATGTCATCTTCTGCAAGATTGATGCCTGTATTGGGGTCGATTATCATGTCTGGATTATAATACGGGATGCGCAATTCCAAATAGCCGCCTGGGGCGAGTGATGCGCCTTCCAGGTCGATCTCAATTATAATGGCGGAAACATTGACCAAATTCGGATCTGCAATGTCAAGATCGTTTGGATCAATGATTCCAACCTTTATATCTCCGTCGGTTTGCAGGGCATTGGGAGGCACTGTGATCTCTATCTCGGCGCTGTCTTCATCCCCTGTCTTGACAGCAAACCTGGCGCCCGCTTGATGTTTGACCTCAACCTGGTCGGTTTTGGCCTTGTTTTCCACATCATAGAAAACAATCTTCCTTGCCCGGTAACCGGCGCCGGCGTTGTTGTCCTCGGTTGTGTCGGCAAGTATATAAAGCTTTACTTGCGAGGCATTGGGGTCGGGATAGGTTAAGCTCCAGGATCCATTGCTGAATGTGAAAGAGCCTGTAATTTCGCTTCCGTCATTTGGATCGTCGTCAGGGGCATCTGAGATGTCTATGACTTTAATCTGGCTGGCTGACCCTGTAAAAGCAGGCTCTGCCCATATACGGACATTTACAGATCCGGTTGTGAATTCGGCATTTATCCTTGTCTCAGGTATCAGGCAAAAATCGGGGTCCTTGCGTATGTCATTGGGATCAGAGGAAACATAACCATCAGCGGAAGCTACCGCATCAGGTCCGGCATTCCAGTCTTTGTCGCTGACATACATGGAATAATCGCCTTTATCATCGGTAAATGCCTGTACGTTTGGATCACCGGCCAGGTGCACGCATGCCCCTGCGATATTTGAACAGCCTGAATAGTCGCTTACATGGCCGTCGATCCGGTGATATGTATCAGGTACAGGCTCAAAGTTCAGATCGTCGGGATCGAACCCTTCTGGCCCCCATTGAGTGGTGACCGGTTTGTATCCATATATCTGAATAAGAACATCGTAGTAATTAGGATTCAAACTGGCTGCATCTGTGAGCTGCTGCTGAAAATTACCCGAATTATCAATTGTAGCAGTAGCCTTTGGATCTCCGCCCCAGAAAAAGGTTATTGTCCCGCCGCGGCCTGCGGCATCATCTATTGTGCCCTGATATATCCGCTTAGGATAGCGGTAAATGAATCCGCCGGCCATAACTGCCTTTTGCCCCTCGCAAACAGTAACCTCAACATCAACAGGCCCGATGCCGTTATATGCAGGGGTGGAGCACCTGATGGTATTGGGGTCTATAAGATTCGGGCTGACTGCATTATTCCCGCCAAACTTGACAGCTATGTTTCCGTAGAAATTAGCGCCTTTGATAGTCACCCATTCCCCGCCCGCATTTGTGCCATAGCTTTCATTGTCTTCAAAAGCTACAGAATATATCTGCGGATCCGGCCCCTCAAACAGATACCCATACAGAAAATTGCTTCCCTGGCCGTCAGGGTTTATGACATTAACATAGGCGCGGTCGCACGGGGCAGCCCATGCCGGAGTGTGACACTGAATTGTGTTAGGGATTGTGTTTGTGTCAATAAAAATGTACGGGCAAGACACACCGCTGTTTGGGTCGTTAGGATCGTCATAAAACCATATATCCGCCCCTTCAAGGAAATAATCGCCTTTTATCGTTACGGTCCCGCCGCCTTCCATAGGGCCTCTCTGCGGGATGATCTGGGTTATGCTGGGAGGCATATATGTGAAAGCTTTCTCCAGAATCGATACGTTAGGGTCAACACCCGGATTCTCAACGATAACATCCACTGTTTTGGGCTCTCCCATATTAGGCGTCAATACGGTTATCTCATCATCGCTCAAAGAGGATATGTCATTTGGATCGGCCTGTTTGTCTCCAAAGTAGATGATTGTCCCGCCGCAGAAATTCTCTCCTGTTATTGTAACCTGAGTCCCGCCGTAGTATGGCCCTGAGTTGGGATTGATCCCTGTGAGGGACGGGGAGCATATTACCAGTGATCCTTCCTGAGCGCCCCAGTTTGTAAAGTCTCCTCCCAGATTGACGGGCTTCAGATTAGTAATCCCAAAAGGCATGATCATTGTGAATGCGATGGTTGCCAGATATTGCGGATTGTTGGGATCGATGACATTGGGATCTATCGCGCCTCCTGATGCGCTGATATTCAGTGTGCTGGTGTTTGGATCAAACACCCCTGTGAGGTTGAAGTTGGGGTCAAGGAGGCCGCCCCTGGCAATGCCGCTGTAAGACAGAATGTTTGTGTCGATCTGGATATCCAGATCGAAGCTGTTTATCCCGGCTATCGGATTCATTATGCCAAGGTTAAAGTTCACCGTCTTTCCTGAATCCTTTGTGCACTGATCATCAAGATATACAATGGATTCTATTACACTTATAAAATCCGTCTTCGTTTCTACCGTATCTCCGCAGGTATTCGTGGCTGTCAGTGTCACTGTGTATTTTCCCAGATTCGGATAGGTGTAAGACGGATTCTGCAGCGTGCTGTTATTGCCATCGCCGAAGTCCCACAGATAGCTGTCTGCGTTTGTCGAGTTGTTGGTAAACTGCACATTCAGGGGATAAAATCCTGTGGTGGTATCCGCTGAAAAATCCGTGACAGGCTTGTCGTTTACATTGATAACCGTTGTTTCCTCGTCGCTGCAATAGCCATTGCCTGCTGTGAGCTTCACTGTGTAAGAGCCTTCGCCTGCATAGGTGTAAAATGGAAACATTTCCGTGCTTGTGTTGCCGTCCCCGAAATCCCAAAGATAGCTGGTGGCGTTTGTCGAGCTGTTTATAAAGGTTACGGCAAGGGGGGCGCACATGTTCGGATCGGCGTTGTATGTGAATCCAGCGACCGGAGAATCCAGAACTGTAATATAATTATTCTTTGTCTCGACCGTGTCCCCGCATTCATTGGTCGCTGTCAATGTTACATTGTAGACATTAGCGACTGTATAAGTATGGGTTGGGCTTGTCTCAGCGCTTGTAGCTCCGTCTCCGAAATCCCACAGATAGCTCGTGGCGTTTGTTGTAATATTGTTAAACTGAACAATCAGTGGGCAGCATCCTGAGACGGGATTGGCTGAAAAATCCGTGACAGGCTTATCGTTTACATTGATAACCGCCGTTTCCTCATCGCTGCAATACCCATTGCCTGCTGTGAGTTTCACTGTGTAGGCCCCGCTGGCCGGGTATGTGTGGCAGGGATCGCTTTCCGTGCTTGTATTTCCGTCCCCGAAATCCCATGAGTAGTTGGATGCATTTGTCGAGTTGTTGGTAAAACATACGGGCGCTAAGGCGCACATGTTCGGGTCGGCTGTGAATGCCGCATTTGGAGGAGCAAGCGCAGTAATATAACCGGCCTTTTCCTCGACAACGGAATTGCAGTCATTTGTTGCAGTAAGTTTGACCTTGTAAACATTCGCGTCCGTGTATGTGTGGGTTGGATTCTCTTCTGCGCTTGTGGAGCCATCCCCAAATTCCCAATAATAGATAGCTGCGTTTGTTGAGTTGTTGTGGAAGGTTACAGTAAGCGGGATGCACCCTGTATTTGGATCCCCTGTGAATGCAGCCGCAGGGTCCCCTGAAACCACAGTTATATAATCAGACTTCTGGTCACTTAAACCTTTTGCATCATCAATAGCAGTGAGGATGACGGTATAAACGCCTTCACTCGAGTATGTATGGTTTGGATCCTCTTCAGTGCTTATAGCGCCGTCCCCAAAAAGCCACATATAACTTGTGGCGTTGGTTGATTTGTTGGTAAAATTTACATTAAGGGGTGCGCATCCGTGGTTTGGATCTGCAGAGAAATCAGCATTCACTCTATAAAAGGTCAGATTAAGCACTACATAGCCATTTAATTTAGTAATGTCCCAGATGCCTTTCTCAATGGCATCATATTCAATCCCATCATGACAAAGGACAAAACGTACCTCATCATTGTGATTCGCCCCATCCTTTAATAATCCTGTTGATTCATCATCCCCGTATAAAGCGGTTGATTGATAACCTCCGGCGTTTTTTATTATAGAAAATCCGATACAACCATTATTGGTTTCCACACTGTCCACATATGCCCTTATCTGGTCTCCAGGTTGTACATCGCCTATTCCTTGTATGGTGGCTGTCCCATAAAAAAATACATATAAGGGGGTAAGTGTTGGACTATCCATGCTGCAAGCGGCAATGACATTGCCTGGCATTAATAAAATCGATGATGATATAAACGATACCAGTATAAAAAAAATACATAAAAAATTAAAAGGTTTTAGGCCTTTCTCACTCCCTGTCATGAATGCCTCCATGTCCTTTAAGGACTTTTAAAAATTCAATAAGTTTTTGCGAACATCCATGAAATTCGCATTCTAAAAAACTCAAGAAATTTATTTAAATATTTATTGGATCACCCCTTTCATAAATGTAATAATTTACCATTTAATGACTGATTCACAATATAATAAATCCTCTTACGATATCATTTACATAAAAAAGGGATACAGAGAATGTTAAAATAATTCAATTAAAAATATTATCAAACCAGTCGGGCTTATTTCCTACACCAGAGGTGCTATATATCAAATACCTTTGAACAATGCTGAAATCGGTCTCATCCGGCTGTAATACATATTCACCATATCCTTTTACAAAATATACAATCCAGAAGTTTACACCCCACAATTCTTCATAGCCCTCAGGTGGAGGCACTTTAAATTTAACATATTCCAGGCTCCCTGCGCTCAACTCAGGGAAAACCCTTTCCGAGACCTCCAGCAATTCGGAACCGGATGATGTAGTATCACCAATTGCCATATTGTGATCGAATAGTGCATAATTTTGTATAAATTCATTTCCAGAACCAGCGCTGATCTCCTTCCAGAGTATCCAGCTTTGCTCATCTGCATACTCATACGCAGTAAAAACTATATATGCGGAGGTTTGTTCATTATTAAGCTGATATTTTTCAATCGGGTAAACTAAACGGGTATTGCCATCAACCATTGTATTAAACTGATTGCCACAGATTTCGATCCAAATATCATCAGTGTCCCATGTTCCATGATAAACACGGATTTCCCCAGGTGTCCATGTATAGTAATCTGATATTGATACCAAGGGGGGGCTTTCAGGGCATTCATCCGGGTACACCTGTTTACCATCCTCCAGCATCTTTATCCAGTAGCCGTATTTGGGGCCGATGTAGTCCAGGGTGTTGACAAAATCAGGAAGATCTTTGTCATAGAGCTTTGCACCGTCACATGTGTCAAATGAGGTGATGCGCTGGTACTTGCCGGATATGGAGGCAAGGGGTGTCTGGGGGAATGGATCGACCGGGCAGAAGGCGATGCCTTCTGCCTGCTGGTATATTCCGATCTTATAGGGACAAATTTGTGCCTGGGCATTTGGGTCTTTAGCATAACATATATCAGGGGGGATGAATCCCATGAGGCTCCAGCCTGTCTTCAGGTTCAGACTGATGTCTGCGGTTGCGGGTTGCCCCTGCATTACAAGATATCCGTCCTTGTTCATCTTTATCCAGTAGCCGTAGCCGAGTGAAAAATAGTGCAGGGTGTTTACATATTCAGGCAGATCTTTA
>JAFGSM010000014.1 GCA_016934595.1 bacterium
AGTCTAAAATGCCCTTAAAAATAAGTTTAATATTATAAATTTGATATATATTTTGGCGATATAATCTTGATTTTTCATCGTTAAAATTACTTTTTACGAGGCCATCAAATGTTGACAGCATAAATAAAAAAAGCCATAACCCAAAATGGTTACGGCTTTTTCAATATCCAAATAAATTTATATAATTAAAACAATCTCATATCACAAAAAATGGCGCAAAGATTATCTTTTTCTTCGAATACACAAACTAGTCAGGCCCAATAGTCCAATAAGCAACAATATTAATGTCGAGGGCTCAGGAATAATAGTGGGTGTTGGTCCAGTAGTATCAGGAACTGCTATCCATGGTGTGTAATCCGTTATGCCAGGAGCATAAGGGTCTTGTCCAAAGCCCGTATTCCATGCAGTCGCCCAAATGCCGTCATGTTTTCCATCTTTTGCATAAAAATCACCCCACATAGGCGACCTATCGCTTTTAAAAGTGACTGAATCTCCTGGTTCAAATTTTATCCCATAGATATCCGACAGCATATCAGGATTGCTACCTCCAGAAGAGAATGTTTTGATTTCAAATTTGCCGCCAGTTATATCCCATATATTGTTTGAAGTGAAAGTATCGCTTAATTCCAAAATCCAATGACTCAGTCCAGGATCAAGGGTTGTAAAAAATGGGCTGTCATTATTGGTTAATGTATAAGTGTATTCCCAATAGCCCTGGGTAGAGCTATAATCATTTATACTCCATGCTATTCTAAATCCACCAGAGATATCCTGCCAGCCATCACCGGCCTTGACACCAGAACTTTCAGGTGTAGTTCGAGATCCTGTCATAGGGATTGCACTAGCCGTAAAAGGTAAAATCACTATTAATCCCATGATCAAAAACAGGATCAATATATTTTTCTTCATTTTTCTCACCAAACCTTTCTTTAAATCCTTAAGTTGTTATCGATGCCTTAAACATCTAAAACAGATAGATAGATGATTAAAATTAATAAAATGCCTAAAATCTAAGATTTTAAATCTAACAGAAATCTGGAAACCCATTATCTCTGATATATAGGATTTTAAATGTATAAAATGTCAAAGATCTAATTTTTCAAGACTGCTTTTTAGTATACTATCAAAATGTAAAACAGATTGTTTTTACTGATTGAATTTTCAATGTTAACCATTTCAGGTTGATCAGTGATGTCGATAGAATGATCATTGAATTCACTACATTTCTAAGAAAATGATATGCAATAAATATGCCCTTTTCTAAAAGATAATTATTACAAGTAGATAGATAGAAAACAGCCCAAAACCACATAGTAAAAAACGCAGGGTTTCCCTACAGTTTTTCGGATTTTTTTTAAAAGTGAATATAACAATTTGATTTATTTATAGTTATTTATAGTTATTGAAAGGCAAAAAATGTAGCCTTTTAATACAGATAAATTTAAGTTCTATTTTCAATAATTTTTAACAGTGATTTTGATTTTTGATCAAAAAGGAGAGAGACTTTTCTATGATGTCGCTTGTGAAGGGTTTTTCAATGAAGTGCTGGATCCCCAATTTGGTTGCTTCGGATACAACATTGTTATTCCCGTAAGCTGTGATAAGTATCTTTATTGCCTTTGGCTGGGACTTTTCGATCTCTTTTAAAAACTCCAGGCCGTTCATGCCCGGTAAAATATAATCGGTTATGATTATATCATAATCTTTTTTATTGATAGCCTTTATCGCCTCCTCGGCGGTTTCAAGAGCCACCAAATAGCAGCCTTCGGCCTCAAAAAAAAGGCGCATGGAATTTCTTATCCACTGATCGTCGTCAACAAGCAGCACGTTCATGTTTTTAAGTTTACTGAAAATATTCATCGTTCGTTTACATGTTTTAATTAATAGAAGAAATATAAAGGCAAACCGCTTATATGTCAAATAAAATGCCCCCTCCTTAACCCTCCCTTTTAAAAGGAAGGGTTAAGGGGGTGGAGGGGGGGCAGATGAAAAAATTTAAGGGAAAGAGGATGAATTTATATATTTATATAACTAATATGTTTCTATAGAGCATATAATATGCCATTTACATGCCAGGGTTTTATAAAAACAAAAAGTCTTTATAAATTCAATAGGTTATTCTTTTCCGAGGATCGCAGCCGAACCCTGAGAAATGCATAATCTGGAAAAAATTAGAAATCATCTTCTAAAATTTTCTAAATAAGGGGTATTTGATCAGATAATGTCATTATATACAATAGATAAACACAAAAGTAAGATTTAGAAAAAATGCTAGTAATTTTTTAAAGATGATCAGTATGATTTATGGTATAATTGAAGTATAAAAGCAGATAACCTCCCCAAAATATATATGTCTATCGAGACAGGAATGAAGAAAAAATCCTTTGCAGGATTGCCAAAATCCTTTACATGCATTGCCTTATTGGTAATACTCCTTGCATCTTCGGTTTATATTTGTTTTCATATATATTCTAACCGAAGGACCCGGCCCAATATCTTTATCATTCTTATCGATGCCTTAAGAGAAGATCATCTTGGCTGCTATGGATATTACAGGGATACATCACCACATATTGATGAATTTGCCAGGGATTCCAAAAAATTTGAAGGCGTTATCAGTGCCTGTTCATGGACGTCCCCCTCCATAGCATCCCTCTTTACCTCTCTCTATGTATCTTCGCACGGGCTCATGACACATTCCCAGAAGTGCACGGATATATTAAACCCCCAATTTGAGACACTGGCCGAGGCCCTTAAAAAAAAAGGCTATACCACAGCGGCTTTCATTGCCAACCGGTGGATCAGGGAAGAATTCAATTATAATCAGGGATTTGATACCTTCGAGCAGGTCGGAGGCGACATTCCCAGGCCGGGCGCCGCTGCCGTGAAGGAAAGGGTTATATTATGGCTTAAAGATAGGCCAAAGCAGCCCTTTTTTGCATACATTCATTTTATGGATGTCCATGGCCCATATTATCCTCCTTATCCTTACAACACATTCTTTACAAGGAAAAACAGGAGAGAGCTTACGGATCAGGAATATAATAAATTAAGGTACTTGAAATACGAGGGCCAGAGAGACCTCAATTTCTATATAAGTCAGTATGATGGGGGGATAAGGTATTGCGATTATAATATAGGCAAGATCATGCAATATCTCAGGGAAGCAGGTCTTTATAACGACTCGGTCATAATTCTCACTTCCGATCATGGAGAGGCATTCTTCGAACATGGGGAGTGCGATCATGGCTTTACACTTTACAATGAAGAGATAAGGGTTCCACTGATCATAAGGCTTCCCCCGTCTGCAAGTTCTGAGATCAATGACTGCATTCTGCCCCAGTTAATAGATATCGGGGTGACGATTCTCGATATGATCGGCGCAAGGTTTCCTTATGATGTGGATGGCCTTAGCCTGCTGTGTGCCATTAAAAAAGGAAAGGTTGATCAATGGAGGGATGCGCAATTTTCCGAGGAATATATGAAGGGATTTCCCAAGGCAGCCATGATTAAAGAAGGTATCAAATATATTTACAACATTTTTGAGGGCAGGATCGTTGAGGTCTACGATATGGCAGATGATGACAGGGAACAAAACAATTTGGCGGCAGCTCATTCCTTTTCTGATTTCTATGCCTGCATAGAAAAACAGATACAGGAATGGCTCACAGGCAAAGAATGCCTGCGGAACAAGATATCAGGAAAAAGGGACAGGGCAAACATAGACGCCAGGACATTGGAGCAGCTCAAATCCCTCGGTTATATTCAGCCTGCGTCAGGAGTTGATAATTGATTGTATTCAAACGCATAGGAATTTTCGTTTTATCATGCGGGTTTTCAGACACTGTAAACTTATTACTGAACACTGAACACTGAACACTGAAAACATATCCATTAACTTTATGGCCACAATCTGTCACTTCAGCGAAATCCGGAGTCCAGAATAATCTGAAAACTGGATTTTGTGTCAAGTACGGGATGAAAAAATAAGGCAAAGCAGATTTTATGACCAGCTTCTTTTTTACAGGCATGTGCGGATTAATCTATGCAACCGCATGGATGCAGATATTGCGATATTCTCTTGGCCCTCCCTCCATTTCGATCATCAGTATCCTTGTCATTTTTTTAGCAGGGATTTCCCTTGGAAGCCGAATCTCTGGAAATCATATTGATAACCAGCGCGACCACTTCAAATTATATACCGTTCTGGAGATTGCCCTCGGGATTTATTCACTCTTTATTGCCTTGCTGATTAAGGGTGTTGCGATTATCTATGGCGCCATTTACCAAAACATCCGCTTGCCTTTTTACACATACTTCCTCCTCAGATATCTCCTTTATACGCCAATCCTTTTGATCCCTTCGGCTCTTATCGGCGCAGCCCTGCCGGTTGCAGGCAAACTCCTTATCCTCACGATGGATCATAACTCGATGGATCATAACAGGATGGATAATGCCGGATGTGCCGCATGGGCCATGGGCAAGGGCTTCGGCATCAGCGCGCTTGGAGGGGCCTTTGGCGCCCTTACGGCCCAGTTCCTCCTTTTCCCTTATCTTGGCGCAATCCTCACCATATATATTTGCGCTGCGATCAATATAATTACAGGCATAACTATTTTTATTTTATGCAGAAATGGCCTACCATATAAGGCAGTACCTGAACAAGCAATATCTGGAGAATCGGTACCTGGGGTGCCGATATCTGAACAACCGGCACCTGAAAAACAACCGATATCTGAACAACCGGCACCTGAAAAATCGATATCTGAACAACCGGCGTCTGAAGAATCTTCCTCAGGCAAAACTGATAAAAAGCCTGTTCCTGAAGAAAAAGACAGCAGCAGCATGGCTGTCAGTCTGATTGTAATCACAGGATATGCCGTTTCCTGTTTTGCAGCCATGATTTATATGGGTGTATGGCTAAAGGCAATGATCATCTTTTTGGAGTCATCATTTTTTGCAATTTCTTTGATATCATCCGCCTTTCTTTTGGGAGCAGCGCTGGGAAGCCTTGTCTTTGTCAAATTTATAGATAACAGGGGAGTCCCCATGCAATTTTCAGGAAACACAGAATCAGTAAATATAAATACGAATACAAATGATTTGAAGAATAAGGATGATTTGACCTTAGGGCAAGAGAAAAGCCGTGTTTCATTTTCAGGAAACACAGAATCAGTAAATATAAATACGAATAAGGATGATTTGACTGTAGGGTACAGGCGTGACCCCATCTCATTTTTAGGGATAATCAGTATGGCCGCAGGACTCTCCTTCCTTCTCATCATCCCGATTCTCGATGCCTTTCCCTTGCTTATGGCTTTTATAACGAATAGATATGATATCCAGTCTTTCCGTCTTCTCCAGCTGTCAAAATTCTCCCTGTTCTTTCTTATTATATTGATCCCATCGCTTCTATTAGGTCTTTCCTTCCCTTTGGCATGTCAAATCTGCTCTGGAAAGAAATTTATAGGCAGACCAGTTTCAACAGCCTTTTCCTTTAGCGCCGCAGGATGTGCAAAAGGCATTCTAATCGGGGGTATCCTCCTGGGTATATGGATCGAAGCAAAAAGGGGGGCGCTGTTGGCAGTCTTTGCCCATATCCTCATCGGATGCCTCTTTTTATTATTGGGCTTTTTACTTGAAAATCCTTCTCTTGGATTTTCATGCCCCTTTGCGAATAGGAGATTCACGGGCGTTTCATCTGAAAATCCCTTCCGGATAATTTTATCCCCCTTTCTGAATCGAAGATTCATGGGTGTTTCACTTGCCAGGATAAAAAAGACAGCCGTGTTGATCGCAGTCGCACTCGCCTTTATTTTTTTCACACTTTTCATCCCTTTATGGGAGATGCCCTTGTTCAAAGCAGAGCCTTTTCAATATTCTCAATATTCTTATTATTCTGGCGGCAGCCTTAATGGGACATCAAAAGAGATGTCTCCAAAAGGGGTAGAAAAGATCTTTTCAAAAAAGGGGATCATTGCCAATATCGCTCTGATTAAAGAAAAAGAAGAGATATCCCTGCAAATAAATGGCGTAATGGAATGCTCAGTCGCCAGTGACCTTCCTGCACAGGTATTGTCAGCACACATCCCATTGCTTCTTCATGGCAATCCGGAAGACATACTCCTCATAGGCATTGGAACAGGAATCACGCTTGGCTCCATAGAGCGATACCCCGTCCGGAAGATAGATTGCATCGAGACCTCGCAGGCCATGATACAGGCATCCGGATATTTTCACGAAATAAACCATAATGCATTGGAAGACCCCAGGTTGAATATCATAATCGGGGATGGAAGGCATCACATTATGTTCACGGATATAAGATATGATGTCATCATTGCCCAGCCGTTTACAGCATGGCCGGACGCTATGAACGAATACTTTACAGGGGAATGCTTTCAGCATCTTCGTGATCGCCTCAAATCAGGGGGCATAGCTGCCATTCGCCTGCCGATAAAGACTGGAATGAAACCGGAGGTCTTTCAATCCATCATCTTTACATGGAATGAGGTCTTCCCTGATGCGCAGCTCTGGGAAATAGACCTGGGGGATAGCTATCTATTGGCAGGTTCGGACAGAAAAATAATCTGGGACTACCCCGTTGTAGCCAACCGGTTGGAAAAAGGAGAGATCCTCGCTGATCTTGAAAGATTAAAGATAAAAGATCCCCCCTTTAATCTATTATCCTTTTATGTTATGGACAGGGAAGGGATCGGTTCATGCTGCGTTGATGGCAAAATCCTAACAGACAGGCTTGCCCAGTCGGGGTTCTTTTTGATGAAGATCCCATCCTTACACTTTCATCCTACTTTGAGGACCGGGGATTTAAAAATCGAAGGCTCACGGATGTTTCCTGTGAATCTTCGGGGCAGGGAAACCCAGGCAAGTCTATTGGAGGGGATTCAGGAATACAGGGGGAAGGGGATTCTCGATATCTTCATTTGGCCGCCAGGGATTGACCTTTCTGCATCACAAATCATTCGTGAAAAGATGGATAATGCGCAGGAGGCCAAAAGATATCTTGCAAATGCTTACATAGACCTCATCAATAATGAACCAAAAGACAGGATATTGAAAGGACTAACCGATTCATTAAGAAAAAATCCTGATGACAGAAAGGCTATAGAGATTTACAGCGGTATTTTGCTCTCTATGGCAGATGATTATATGGATCAGGGGCAATTTAACTGGGCGCTGTCCTCAGCCAGTGAAATCATCAGGGTCATGCCTGACAACAAGAATGCCCTCCGTGTCCTGGGTAGGGCCTATTATAATATGGGCCTTCTGGACAAGGCAATCGAAGGATTTGAAAAATTAACAGATTATTGGCCGGATGATGAAGAAGGCCGCTGCTATCTGGGGATGGCCTATTTAAACAAAGGATGGATTGACCTGTCCATGGTACAGTTCGACCATGCCATAAGGATCGATCCGGATTACTCAGAACCTCATCTATATTTAGGGGCCGCATATTTCAAAAAGGACCTGATCGAACAGGCCATAAAAGAATACGGGATGGCGATTGCATTAAAACATGACTACGCCGACGCCCATTATAACCTGGGGATTGCGTTTCTAAAAAAAGGCATGATCGATGAGGCCATCGCTGAATGGAAGGAGGTGATCAGAATAAGGCCGGATGATGTCAACAGCCGGTACAACCTTGCTATGGCCCATTTTAATCATGGAGAGATCGAACAATCCATTGCATTGTTAAAGGAAGTCCTTAACATAAAACCCGAATTTCAGCAAGCCAGGCGCCTCCTGCAAATGCTCGATAACGCAAGGCAGAGTAAATAAGGAATATAAATCATAGCGACAACACCGCAGCCTCTATCTTGGCCTTATCACGGGGCTTTCTCTTTCTTGCGGGTGTCCCTCTGACATTAAATGTCAGTCGTTTTCCTTTATCCCGTATCGTTCCATCTTGTTTCGCAGGGTATTGCGGTTTATGCCCAGGATAGATGCAGCCTGGAGCTTGTTGCCTGAGGTTGCCTGGACGGCCCTTTCTATCATGCCTTTTTCAAGTGCGGACATGATATCCATGCCGGGGTTGTCCTTTACAGCCTCTTTTATCTTTTCAAACAGCCTGTCCAGCAGTGTTTCAAGGCCGTCCATCAATTCTTCCGCCGCCCTGATTCCTATCGTCTCTGCGCATCTGATCCGGCCTGGCAGATGCTCGGCCAGCAGTTCATTTCCCTTGCAGATGACTATAGCCCTCTTTATGGTGTTTTCCAATTCCCTGACATTTCCCGGCCAGTGATAGTTCATCAATAATTCCATTGCATCGGGCCTTATCCCTGCGATCTCCTTGTTCAGTTCTTTTTTAAACCGTGTGATGAAGTAGCCGGCCAGTTTGGGTATGTCGTCTTTTCTCTCCCTGAGGGGAGGAAGCTGGACGGGGAGCACATTGAGCCTGTAATATAGGTCTTCACGAAACCATCCCTCCCTGACCCCTGCCTCTATATCTTTGTTTGTTGCGGCTATCAATCTTACATCGACTTTGATGGTATCAGAGCCTCCCAACCGCTGTATCTCGCCTTCCTGGATGACCCTGAGTATCTTGGCCTGGACATGCACAGGCATATCCCCGATTTCATCCAGAAAGATTGTGCCCCTGTTTGCCTGTTCGAATTTTCCTATCCTCCTGTGATCAGCCCCTGTGAATGCGCCCCTTTCATGGCCGAAGAGTTCGCTTTCCAGAAGGTTTTCAGGAATGGCCGCACAGTTGATGGATATGAAGGGATAGTTGTTCCGCTGGCTGTGATGATATATGGCCCTCGCCACCAGTTCTTTTCCTGTACCGCTTTCCCCCATAAGCAGGACATTGACATCCTTGCCTGCGATCTGGCCGATGGTCTTGTAGACCTCCTGCATCTTGGGCGTGTTTCCGACAATGCTCTGGCCTGCAAGTGATTCGTCTTTGTAAGGGGGATAGGCTACAGGTGTCCTTATTGATTTTGCAGCATCAAGCGCCTTCTGCACAGTCTCCCACATCTGGGGGATATCAAAGGGCTTCTGGATATAATCGAATGCGCCGAGCTTCATGGCGCGTATGGCCCTGTCTGTGGTTCCGTGAGCTGTAGCCATAATGACTACTGCCCTTGGGTCTTTTCTTTTAATCGCCTCAAGAAGGTCCAATCCTGACATGCCAGGCATTACTATGTCAACAAGGGCAAGATCAGGGGTCAGGCCTTGTTCCAGCAACTCCAATGTCTCCTTGCCGTTTCGTGCAGTTACGGTGTCCAGTCCCTTTTCTTCGAACATCCTTTTCAGTGAATAACGTATACCCTGATCGTCATCCACAATCAATATAGTGGGCATATTTTCAATCCCTCAAGTTTATTTTATGATCTTCTGATTAAACCCTCATGCCACTTTTCAATGTCACGAAGCATGAAAATAAACAACAGGTTTTATCTTCGAGACAGGTTTTTAGGAAAAGGGCAGGCTGATTAAAAAGGTTGTCCCTTTCCCTTCGGCGCTTTCCACCCTGATCTTTCCCTGATGGTCTTCGATTATCCTTTTGGTTATGGAAAGCCCCAAACCGATCCCTTCCTCCTTGGTGGTGAAGAAGGGTTCAAAAAGTTTTTCCCTGATGGCTTCAGGGATGCCCCTGCCTGTATCCTGAAAGGATATCGATATCTGTCCGTCTTTTATCCCTGTTTCAATAATTAGCCGCCCTCCGCCTGGCATTGACTGGATTGCGTTTAAAATAAGATTTAGGAAGACCTGCCTTATCTGTTCCCTGTCCGCCATTATGCATGGCAGGCTTTCAAACGCCTTTTCTGTCTCTATCTCCAGTTCACTGAGTTCGTGGGAGACCAGAAGCAGCGTATCCTCAATTATTTTGTTTATATCCAGATCCCCCTTTTTAGGCTTGCTTGGCCTGGCAAAATCGAGGAACTGTTTCGTGATCTGATTCATCCGTTCGATCTCGTTTTCAATGACGGCAATATCCTCCCTTCTTACATCATCAGGGGGCAACCTTCCAATGAGCGAGTGAATCAGTATCTTTATGCTGGTCAAGGGGTTCCTGATTTCATGGGCGATCCCTGCGGAGAGTTGGCCCATGGCAGACAACCTGCTCGATTGAATAAGTTGCTCCTGTGTCTTTTTAAGGTCTTCAGTGGCCTTTTTTACCCTTTCCTCCAGTTCCTCATTAAGCTGCTTAAGCTCCTGGTATAGTTTCGCATTTTCCAGCGCAAGACCTGCCTGATTTGTGAAGGCTATGAGCGAGTCTACCTTCTCCTGTGTAATCAACTTTTCCGTATAAATATAATCGGCAGATACAGCGCCCATGGTACGGTTTTTCCCTAACAGGGGAACAGCCACAAAAGAGCGGAGGTTGAAGAATTCTTTCAACACAGGGTTGACCCTGGGGTCATTTCTGGCGTCCTGGATGACATAAGCCTTTTTTTCCGATACAACCCGGCCCATTATGCTCATTTCGCTATCCATAGGCAGGGTGATCATAGAGATTTTTTCCTGTTCTATTCCTACTGCGATCTTACATTCAAGCAGATTTTCCTTTTCATTTATCAGATAGAGGCGGGCGCGGTCAAAACCTATGCTATGTGTCACGCCTTCCAGTATGAGGTGGAGTATCTCATCAAGATCCAGGCTGTGCATGGATCTTGATATCTCCTGCAGGGCCGATAATTCCTGCATCCGGTCTGATTCGTTCATTTACTGTCCGTCCCCTGTTTATGTCAGGTTCTGTTTGAAATTTCCCAGATATGTGAGGTATCGCTTTTCACCCGAAAATCGCTTCAGGGCATTTTCATCCTTCTTTGTAAATCGAAGATTCATGGGTGTTTTATTTTCAATAGGCATACAACTTTCCATAGGGGCGGTGGGTATAAGGGATAAGCTTGCAGAAAGGCCTTTTCAGTATCCCTTCCATATCCAGACTGAAATCAGCGGAATATTCCCTCAGATAGTTCTTCAGGTTTTCCATGTCTTTTTCATTCAGATCAAACACCTTGACCTCCTTGCCGAGTTGAAAGTCTTCAACCCTGCCCCTTATGTAAATGATCCCGCCATGCATGCCTGTTCCGCAGAAGTTTCCGACAATGGGCACATTTTCTTCGCTGTTTAGTCCAAGGATAATTATCAATCCTCCTGCCATATACTCGCCTAAAAAATCCTGGGCGCATCCGCCAGCTATGATGACAGGATACAGCTCCTGATATGCCTTCATGTGGATCCCCACCCTGTAGCCTACATCGCCTTTGATGAAGATCTTGCCGCCTCGCATGGAATGGCCGATGATGTCGCCGGCATTGCCTGAAATGATGATTTTTCCGGAGTTCATGGTGTTTCCTGTGCCATCCTGGGCATTTTCCGAAACCTCCAGGATTGGGCCATCCATAAATGCGGCCATATCGTTTCCTGGTATACCATTGATCTTTATGCGGATGTTTCCTGCGAGGCCTGCGGCAATATAGCGTTGTCCATTGACATTTTCCAGAACGATCCTGGTATGTCCATCGCTCACAGCCTTATGGATCGTTTCATTCAGTTCTTTATAATGCATCCCTTTGGCATCTATTCTCATCGCAGCATCCATTATCTTTCCTTCAAATATCTTCCCTTCAAGGCAAGGTATCAAGACTGGTCAAAAAAATATTTTTTCCAAAGATAATTTCCCCTTAAACCTCTATCCCGTGACCGGTGACCAGATGTTTCCGGTATTCCTTTGGAAGGGAAAGGAGCCCGAAGTCATCTTTGAGGAGGCGGTCTTTGACCTGCGAGACGTCTATCCTGTCTTTGATAAGACCGGTATATATCCCGGCCCGGTCGATCTTTCCTGCCAGTATTATCCCTATGATCCTGCCGCCCTGAATTACAACCTTTTTGTATAAGGAATCCCTTTCATTATACTCCTGAAGGATTTCAAAGTCATTTTGAGTCTCTTTGCCGGGTATCATGGCGGGATCGGTCAGGCCGACAGAGATGGTTGGTATGCCTGCGATCTCTATAGAATTCATGGCTATGCCGCCTGTATATTTTTTGTCGCCGCCTGCCATGTTTGTGCCTGCTATCCTGCCTTGCTGTGCGGCGTTAGGCAATATAGCAATCGGTCTGGGAGAACCTGCTATCAAGTCATAGGTTTCTACCACATCACCGGCTGCATATATATCTTCAGCGCTGGTTTTGAGATATTCATCCACCATGATCCCCCTGTTGATCTTTATGACGGTATCCCTGACCAGGTCCAACCGCGGCCGGACGCCTATAGCCATAATCACCAACCCGCAATCAATCTTTGTCCCTTCCTTCAGAACCACCCCATTGACGAGGTTTTTTTTGCCTTTGAGGATCTTTTCAACTGTATTGCAGGTAATGCACGAACAGCCGGTCTTCATAAGTCCCCGTTCTATGATGCCGGAAGCGGTTCGGTCGAATGTGGCGCTGAGTATCCTGTCTGAAAGCTCCACAATGGTGACCTGAATGGAAAGATCGATCAATGCCTCAGTGACCTTCAGTCCGATCAGTCCCCCGCCAATAACCACGGCCTTTTTGACACAATGGTCTGAAACAAACATTTTTACATGCCTGGCGTCATCCAGTGTGGTGAAGGTGAATACACCTTCGCTATCCGCGCCTGGCAGCTCGGGTACAAATGGAGCGCCCCCTGTGGCGATAAGCAATTTATCAAACAGTATTCGGGTTTGGTCGTCCATAAAGGCCTCCCTGGCAGATACATCCAGATGAACAACCCTTTTGCCAAGACAGGTCCGTACATCATGATCTTCATAAAAGGATGGCGGCCTGTAAAGCATCCTTGCTTCATCAACCTTGTTCCCAAGATAGTATGATATAAGGGGCCTTGAATATGTATGGCAGGTCTCCTCTGAGACCAGGAAGATGCTGCCGTTTTTATCCCTTTCCCTGATGGCCTCTATCGCGTTTATAGCGGCTGCGGAATTTCCTATAATCAAATATTTTGTCTTTTCCATCTTTATATTTCCTCAAGAACAATCGCCCCGTTCGGGCAATATTTCACACATACAGGCGTCTTTTCCCCTCCGCAAAGATCACATTTGGAGGCGACCTTTTTCCCCTGGGTATTTCTCGCTATTACTCCGAATGGGCAGACCATTATGCACATCCAGCAGCCAACGCATTTGTCTTCATCACAGATAACCGCTCCTGTTTTGGGATCTCGATGCATAGCGCCTGTCATACACGCATCCAGACAAGGGGCGTCCTCACAGTGGCGGCACTGCAGGGCGAAGGAGATATACCCCTTTTCCTCCACAAGCAGCCTTGGCAATGCCTTTGGATATTCACCCTTGTATGCCTTGATGATCTCTTTTGATTTTGAGTGCTCCACAAGGCAGTGGATTTCGCAGAGCCTGCAGCCCATGCAATATTCCTCATGAATGACAATCTTCTTCATCTTTAAATTTCCTTTTTTCCCTTGCGGGTTTTTTGACAGTTTTGCTGCAGCCGGCCCAAATAGGCGTGGATTTTATCGCCCGCTTACCACGCAGCGCCTGCTGGTTTTATGCCCAGCAATTTCAGATCGGTATCCGAAAGCGATAACCCTCGCAAAACCTCACGGTTTCCCCGAAGGGATTCTATGGCGTTGATACCCATTCCGCCCAGCATCTCTTTTATCTCAAGCGACCATGCGCGCAGCAGGTTAACCAGCCTGCTTACCGCTATATTCGGATTGAGCCTCTTTGTGAGGTAGGGGTCCTGTGTGGCTATGCCCCAGTTGCATTTACCTGTATAGCATTTCTGGCAGAGATGACATCCCATTGCCACAAGGGCCGATGTGCCTATATATACCGCATCCGCCCCGAGGGCAATGGCCTTTACGATGTCTGCGCTGTTCCGGAATCCTCCTGCTGCGATAACCGATGCATGATGTCTTATCCCTTCCTCTCTCAGACGGGTGTCCACGGCGGCGATAGCCAGTTCTATGGGTATTCCCACGTTGTCCCTTATCATGGTCGGGGCTGCGCCGGTCCCCCCGCGTATCCCGTCGATGGTCACGAAATCCGCGCCCGCCCTCACTATGCCTGTGGCTATAGGCGCCACATTATGAACGGCGGATATCTTTACGCCAACCGGTTTTTGATAACGGGTAGCCTCTTTCAGCGCATATATGAGCTGGCGCAGGTCTTCGATTGAGTAAATATCATGATGAGGCGCAGGGGATATGGCATCCGATCCTTCGGGGATCATTCTTGTTCTGCTTATCTCTTCATCCACCTTCTCTCCTGGAAGGTGCCCGCCGATTCCGGGTTTTGCCCCCTGTCCTATCTTTATTTCTATGGCAGCCCCTGCATTCAGGTAATCCCTGTGGACACCGAATCTTCCGGATGCGACCTGTACAATGGTATTGGCGCTGTATTGATAAAGATCCCTGTGCAGGCCGCCTTCCCCTGTGTTGCAAAACGTGCCGAACTCCGATGCCGCCCTGGCCAGTGATTTACATGCATTTAAACTGATCGAGCCATATGACATCGCCGAAAAGAGGATAGGCGTTTGCAAGACGAGTTGTTTGTATAGTTTGCTTTCCATACGGAATTCTCCTGCAGATCCTTTTATTTCAATCGGATAGGAATTTTCATTTTTATTATGCGTGTTTTCAGCCATTTTTAAAGTCCGCCCGAAGGCTGCTAACTCAAGCCTGTCCGGTTTTCTGCCTATATATGTCCGTAATTCCATAGGCTCCCTCAGGGGATCTATAGATGGATTGGTAACCTGAGAGGCGTTCAGCAGGATATGGTCCCAGTAAACCGGAAACGGCCGGTCACAGCCCATTCCTGTCAAAAGCACACCTCCGGTTTCTGCCTGTTTTGTTATGCCAGTTAGAACGCTTTGCGTCCAGTTTGCATTATTCCTTATCTCAGATGTGTTCCGTCTTATTATCAAGGCATTCGTAGGACAAAAGCTTTCGCAAAAATGGCAGCCTACACATTTGATATGATCTGTAACCACCTCATTGGTCTCATGATCGTACACATGAACGTCGTTGGAACACATGCGGCAGCAGACCTGGCATTGTATGCACTTTTCCTTGTCCCGATCAATAATGAAATCCGGCGCTACCGGAACCCTGGCCATTGATTTTTTCTCCGTTCTTCAATTCTTTATTCAAGTTATCTGTTTTCAGTGTTCAGTGTTCAGTAATAAGTTTACAGTGTCTGAAAACACGCATGAAAAAATATAAATTCCTATGCGATTATGCGATTAAATTATTTAAACCTTGCCCTTGCTATAACAGGTTCTCCTGCCTTGGGCATCCAGACCGTGTCAGGATGGGGACATATCTCCCTGATGGCCGATTCCTCGGATGCAATATAGACAAATTCTCCGTGCCTTGCGGCCACAAGAGGCCTCAGCTTGATCCTGTCATTTAAGCCCACCATGGTCCTGTTGTTTGCGGCAATCACTCCGAATGGGCCATTGAGCAGGGCAGGGCCATATACGATACGGAGGGCCTCATATAATTCCCTTTCTTTTTCAGGCATCCTTTCGATATCGCTCCAGAAAGGCGCTGATAGAATCTTGGCAGTTATCTCAAACGAAAGCCCATGCTTTCTTACCAGGAGATCAAACAGATAGGCAATCACTTCCGTATCTGTAAAAAATGCGCAATTGTAGCCGAAGTTTTGAAGATAGTGCCTGTTGATTCCATAAGAGGATATCTCTCCATTATGCACTATCGACCAGTCAAGGAGTCCAAACGGATGGGCGCCTCCCCACCATGCCACGCTGTTAGTGGGGAACCTCCCATGCGCAGTCCACATATATCCCTTATATTCATCCAGGCGAAAGAATTCGGCTATGTCCTCGGGATAACCAACCCCCTTGAAGATGCCCATATCCTTGCCGCTTGAGGCCACAAACGCGTTTTCGATATGGCTGTTTATATGCATCACAGTGCTGGCTACCAGGTCCTCTTCAGTGCATTGTATATCCGGAGCTATTGCATCTTCAAGGGGTTTTAAAAAGTATCTCCACAGGACAGGATTATGCTTGATCGCCTCTACATTTCTCGTGGGTATAGGTTCATCATGCATGATGTGATAATTGCGCTTTAAATACTCTTCTGTCGTGTGTTTAGCCTCCATTGTCTCATACATGAGGTGAAAGGCAAAATAACCGGCCATATCAGGGTAAATGCCATATGCGGCAAATCCGCCTCCCAGGCCGTTTGAGCGGTCGCGCATGAGGGCGATGGATGCGGTTATCGCCTCTGCGCTGAAACGCTCCCCAGCCTCGTTCATGATGCCGGATACGCCACAGCCGCCCGGAATCCTATAATCCCTGTCAGCCAGGTATTTTTTGTCAAACGGTAATCCCTTGGTCATTTTCATCACCTTCAAGATATCACCTTTAGGGTTTAATTCCTTTCTACAGAACAGGAAGGAGTTTTTCCATCTCATAACGGGTAAGTTGAATACGATAATCCTCCCATTCCTTCCTTTTCAAAGATACAAATCTGGAAAATACATGCTCGCCAAGCACCCTTTTCATGAGTTCGCTGTTTTCGGTGATGGCGATCGCCTCCCCAAGGCTGTCCGGCAGAGACTCGATACCTGCCTTTTTCCTTTCATCAGGCGTAAGATGGTAAAGGTTTTTTTCCATCGGTTCAGGCAGGGGATAGCCCTTTTCTATGCCTTCAAGCCCTGTCTGGAGGGTAGCCGCAAATGTGAGATAAGGATTGCACGCCGGATCAGGACAGCGCAGCTCTGCGCGTGTGGCCATCTCCTTCCCGGGATGATACATAGGAACCCGGATCAGGGCAGAGCGGTTTCTTTTTGACCAAGCGACATAGACTGGCGCCTCATAGCCAGGAACCAGCCGCTTGTAAGAGTTTACCCATTGGGCGAAAACAGAGGACATCTCTTTTGCATGTCTTAGCTGGCCTGCAATAAAGCCTTTTGCCTCTGAACTCAGGTGGTATTTATCTTTAGAGTCGAAGAAGGCGTTTTTGTTTCCCCTAAACAGGGATTGATGCGTGTGCATGCCGCTTCCGTTTTCTCCGAAGATGGGTTTTGGCATAAACGTGGCGTAACATCCGTATTTCTGTGCGATCTCCTTTACAACTATCCTGTAAGTGATTACATTATCTGCCATTGTAAGGGCATCGGCAAACCGCATGTCGATCTCGTGCTGGGAAGGCCCCACTTCATGATGGCTGTATTCTATCTGTATTCCCATATTTTCAAGGGCGAGCACTGTGTCCCTGCGCAAATCGCTTGCTATATCAAGGGTAGTCAGATCGAAATAGCCCCCTTTATCCAGGACTTCTGAATCTTTATCATTCTTGAAATAGAAATACTCCAGCTCCGGCCCGATATAATAATGATCAAAGCCTAAATCCTTGGCCCTTTTCAATGCCCTCTTCAAAACGTAACGGGGATCTCCCTCGTATGGCTGCCTGTCCGGTGTCAGAATATCGCAGAACATTCTGGCCACGGCCTTTTCATTTGGTCTCCATGGGAGTATCTGAAATGTATCAGGGTCAGGCATGGCTATCATATCGCTTTCCTCTATGGATTGATAGCCTGTAATGGAAGAGCCGTCAAATCCCATGCCTTGTTCGAGCGCTCCTTCAAGTTCGCTATTAGTGATAGAAAAGCTCTTGGCCTGGCCCAGGATATCCGTAAACCAGAATCTGATGAACTTTACATCCTTTTCTTTAACCATTTTCAAAATATCTTCCTTTGTCCTTTTTGACATTTTTTACCTCCTTTGGTTATACGTTTTGTTTGTACAAAAATAATCGAACAAGCTATGAATTTCATATTCAAGCTATGAATTTCATATTTAAATTATATCGTGAGCAAATTTGATGCCCAAAGGTTATATTCAAATAATCATCTAAAATTCAGTTAGTTAATGGGATAAATTCAGAGACAGGATCCATTTGCCCCGGATTTGAAAGTGACAGAAATCAGGCAGATGTTAGGTTTTTTGATTTGAAAGGAGCAACCTTTTGCCTTAGCTAATCAGGTAACCCATGCAGGTAATAATATCCCCTTATCAGCAATTCCCGATGACTCAAAAATGGCTTTTAAATCAAATAATTATGCCTTCTTTTTTCGTTAATATTTGGTGCTTGGCTTTGTTA
>JAFGSM010000159.1 GCA_016934595.1 bacterium
AAAATGTGGAAGTTGGGCTAGCAGTGGAGGCGGCGGAGGCGGCATGACCGTTTCGGGCATTATGTCTGGTCAAGGATATTACATGTGGTCTTTAAACAATATGTGGGGAAGCACTAATTCATCATTCACGAATTACCCATGGGCCAATCAGGGTCAATCCGGTTGGGGAAACATGTTTGGCATGATGACCAATGTTGATGCATATTATAACAATCCAAGCTGGGGAGGCGGTATTGGTTATGATCCGATGGACCTGATGAGGGCAATGAATCAATACAATAACTATATGTTTTTGATGAATCAGGGTCCTATTGAATTAAATTACTATATTCCACCTGCAGGCCAGGCAGCTATCAATTTTGGGCCGGAAAGAATCATCCTGCCAAAGATCTTCGATACCAGGTGGCCATCGCCTATACCTTTTGAAGATCGCTACTGGGTTGGGCCTAATTGCTTTTCAGGCATATAATGAAGTCTATTTTTTTATGCTCAAAATGAATTGCTGGACAGCCTCATAGAAAACCTAAACAAGCAATAATGTTCTATTTTGGTTACATTCATATGGTTTAACCCAAAACACAGTCCCACAAAATCTTAAGGATACGGAACCTTTTCCCCATAATGCGCCATTTGATCTCATTTGTATCGCAAATGGTCGACAGGGAATGGGAATCCATATCCTTTTTAAGATTCAGGAGCATCGTCTTCCTTTTTCCTTTGTCCTGCACCTCATTGATAATTTGATCAATCTTGCTGTTTAGGTCAATTGCACCCTTTATTCGCAGGTCTGTGGCCTTGCCTGTGGCAGGATCAACCTGCCCATATCTCATCTTCAACAGATTGAGCCGTCGCCCTGCCTCGTAGGTTGCGTTGACTATCTGATCCCTGCCCATCCATTTTGTCTCATAAGATAGTATATATTTCCATGAAGGCTGGATGAGTGCCTGTCTGTGCTCCTCAAGCGTCTTATAAAATAGGGTATATCCATATTTTTCAGGATCGTCCCAGACCAGGGATACCGGGTCTATGAATGGGGCAAGTGGCGATATGAAAGGCATCAGCCGTGAGCCGAACCTCTTCATAAGGTATTCACAATAATCGATGGTCTCCATGACCGAATCATAGGTCTGGCCAGGTATTCCTGTCATAAAATAAAGATCGAACTTTTTGGCACCGAAAGAGAGCGCCCATTCGATATTCTTTTCTATTTCCGGGTTTGTATAATGCTTTCCAGCAAGATTCCTGATCGATTCATCGTGGGATTCCGGGGACATCTCAAAATTGAGGTTCGGGCAGACCTGTGATGCAAGCCTGAAAAAGGATTCACTGGCATAATTGAACAGCTCAAGCACAAGATCGTTTTTAAGCCCAAGGGAACCCAAACCATCGAGCACAGCGCTTGAATAATCATCCCCTGCCTGGTTCAGGTCTCCGATAAGGAAGATCGGCGCCGTTGTATATGAGGATATCTTTTTTACATCCTGTATTATTTTAGAGGGCGACCGGTAAGACGGCGATCCGCGTTTGCAAAGATTATGCATCGCATGCGCCGAGCCTCCGCAGATGGCGCAGTTTTGTGTGCATCCCCGCACGGTCATTATCGCCGTGATCGGGTAATCCCACCAGCCTGTGAATGGTATCTGTGATTTTATATCTATGTATTTAAAGGCCATGCGGAACATGGACAGATAATCGTTGTAATAGACATCAGCCGCATTGGAAGGGCAGGCAATCGGATTGAAACGTACCTGGCCGGAGGCATCGCGCCAGGAAAGGTTAGGAATATGGTCTACAGTCCGGTTTGCCTTAATGCAGCGCATAAGCTCAAGGAGGCTTTCTTCAGTGGAGTCGCCTCTTACGACATAGTCTACTATATCAGGGTAGTCATAGAGGAGCTCTTCGTGAAAGTATGTAGCCGAATACCCTCCCATGATTACTGGTATATCGGGATGTAATTTCTTACATATCCTTGCTGTTTCAATTGCGCCGTGTGCATGAGGGAGCCAGTGAAGATCGATGCCGAATGCCGATGGCTTGAGCCTTTTTATGACCTTTCGGCAATCGTAATCAGGGTCGGTCAGCATCCTGTATGCCAGATTTATCACCCTGGTCTCTATCCCTTTTTTTACAAGACAGCCTGCTATGGAATTGAATCCTACAGGGTACATCTCGAATATATAGGAGGACGGTACTACATCTGATATAGGCCCCCAGAAGATAGGCTCTTTTCTGAAATCATATACAGTTGGGGGGTGAAGGAGCACGAGATCCGCTTTCCAGAATAGCGCCATAGTTTAAAACCGTTTAGACACCTGTCTTTTATAAAATGTGGATGCAAATATTCAATATGCCGTGCATATGAAACTTTCTTGTCCTGAATTATACAATCAGAGACTTAAAAACTCAAAATTTGATGGATTCTTGAAAAGCCGTTTGCCTGCAGAAATTTTGCTTTTAGGGGCATCTGCTTCTACAATCACAATCTACAATAAATTGGGGATTAAAAAATACAAAATATCGGATTATAGAATATGGTTTGACATTTCGTCATCCAAGACTATAATATTGATAATCTGCTTTGAGTAGAACCCTTTCCATTTGATAATTACATCTTGAATAATAAAACAGGGTTTTCATTTTATCTCAGTGGATCATTTAATGACCTTTTCCTGAAAGTCAAAAATGATCCATTTAACGATCGATCCGATATATTTGTAATTGTAGATTTTCAGAGATTAAATTTGTCTCGAAAACAGCATCCTATTTTCATCCTTCGTGGCGGCCTGAAAGGCCATGAGTGTTTGCTTCGAAAATAGAATCATATATATTTTTATACTTCGCGGCAGTCCAGAGGGCCATGAAGGTTTGTTTTGAAAATAACATTCTATCTCCATCCTTCGTGGCGAGGCAAATCGTCATGAGCGTTTGTTTGAGAAATAAAACTGGTTTTATCTGAAAATCTATAGGGTTATTTCAGCCAATATTATTTGATAAGGAATATGACCGTGGAAGATCTAAAAAAAGGTTCTCTTGCAAAGGATAGACAGGTCCCGCCTTGTCAGGCGGCCTGTCCCATTCATCAGGATGTGCGTGGCTACCTGTCGGCGATTGCGAGCGGGGATTTTGATAAGGCCATGAGGGTCATAAAGGAGACAAATCCCCTGCCCTTTATATGCGCAACGATTTGCGCCCACCCTTGCGAGGACGAGTGCCGCAGGAAAAACGCAGATGATGCGCTATCCATTCGTTCCCTGAAAAGGGCTGCCGTGGATTTCGGCAGTATGCCCAGACCCTCACCTGTTCCTAAAAATGGAGAGAAGGTTGCCATTATCGGTTCAGGGCCAAGCGGATTGACCGCAGCCAGCGATTTGGCCTGCCTCGGCTATAAGGTGACCGTGTTTGAGAAGGAGTCCTTTCTGGGTGGCGCTTTGGCTCAGTATGTCCCATTATACAGGCTGCCGAGGGGATTGATAAAAAGGGATATAGATGCGATTCATAAGATGGGTGTTGAATTTAAACAAAATTCTGCATTGGGAAGGGATTTTACAACAGGCGATCTCAAAAAACAGGGGTTCAAGGCAATACTGGTCTGTACAGGGCTGCCTCTCAGCCGCAGCCTTTTACTGCCTGGCTTTGATATGGGCAATATATATCTTGCGCTTCCCTTTTTATGGGATGTCAATTTCAATGCAAAGCGTCTCCCCCCCGGCAAGGCAGTCATTGTGATTGGGGGAGGCAATGTAGCCATTGATGTGGCCCGGTCAGCGCTCAGGGCTGGAGCCGAAAAGGTAAAGGTGGCATGCCTTGAGTCAGGCGAGGAGATGCCTGCTTTTCCATGGGAGATAGAGGAGGCAAAGGAAGAAGGGATAGAAATAAACTGCTCCTGCGGCCCAAAGTGTGTCAAGGGCAAAGATGGGATGGTTTGCGCCATTGAAACTATGGCGGTCAGGTCTGTATTCGACAGGGAAGGCCGTTTCAATCCAACATTTTATGAAGACAGGATATCCATTATCGAGGGGGATATAGTAATAATAGCGATCGGACAGACAGCAGACCTGTCATTCCTGAAGGGCACAGAGAAACCGGTTACAGACATGGGAAAGATTATCTGCAATCCGGATACGCTTGCAACGCCGTGTGAAGGTATCTTTGCCTGTGGCGAGGTTGTCACCGGCCCTGGAATGGCGGTTGAGGCGATGGCCAATGGCCGCAGGGCCGCGCTTTCGATCCATCAATATATGAAAGGGGAGGCATTACAGATTGATGAGCCCAAGCCTTTTGGTTCGCTGGATGAATGTGTGATCTCAGCGATAAAAAGGCAGAGCCGTCAACCCATGCCATTGCTGAAGCCGGAAGAAAGGGTGCGCTGCTTTGATTATATAGAACTGGGATACACAAAAGAGATAGCCGCACAAGAAGCGAGAAGGTGCCTTAGTTGCGGAGCCGGAGCAAGACGTATTGAAGACAAGTGCATAGATTGTCTGACCTGTGTCCGCATCTGCCCTTATGACGTTCCGATAGTGACTCAACCGCCTGACAACTCTGTGCAAATCAGGGAAGACCAGTGCCAGGCCTGCGGGATTTGTGTTGTGGAATGTCCGGCTCTGGCCATAGAATTCAATTCTTCCTTATTTGAGGATATGGACAAAGAGCTTGAAGAGGCTATGTCCCAAAAAGGTTCAAAAATTGCCGAATCTAAAATCGTACTTTTTTATTGTTACTTTGGCACATATTCCATACCCGGTTTAACACACTTCTTAAATTGCGGATTGCCGACGGAAGTCAAGGCTGTGAAAATGCCCTGTGTGTCAAAGCTGGGTGTCTCCATTTTTCTAAAGGCGTTTGAGCTTGGCGCAGATGCAGTCTTTATCCTGGGATGTACCGATGAGGATTGTATTTATGCCAAGGCCGCTCTCTGGTATAAAAGACATATGGAGAATGCCAGGCGGATTTTAAAAGACCTGGGCTTAAGGGAGGAGCAGATAGATACTATTGAAATTTCTGATGGGAAATATCATGATTTAGGCAACAGGCTCATTGCCTTGGCTCAAAATAAGAATGTAAAAGAGGTGACTATATGATCAAAGGAGAACAGAAGACAATAGACGAGATAGAAGGGATGATAGCCGATTACCGGAAGATTCTCGTTGTAGGTTGCGGGACCTGTGTGACTATATGTTTTGTTGGCGGTGAGAAAGAAGTGGCAAACCTGGCCTCTTCCCTGCGTATAAAAGAACGTGTCAAAAAGGGCGACAAGATTATAGAGGAGGCCATTGTAAAGCGCCAGTGCGAGCGTGAGTTTATTGCAGAGATCGCGGAGAAAGTGCGCGATGCCGATGCTGTTTTGTCTTTGGCGTGCTCTATCGGGGCCCAGGCTATGGCGGAAAATTTTCCTGATAAGCCTGTATTGCCTGGTGTAAATACGACCTTTCTGGGTCTTATTGAGGAGCCAGGGAAATGGAGCGAGGTGTGCAGCGCTTGCGGGGACTGCATTATTCATCTAACCGGAGGGATCTGTCCTGTGACAAGGTGCGCCAAGAGTCTGTTCAACGGTCCTTGCGGCGGCTCTGCGGATGGTAAATGTGAAATATCTCCTGATGTCCCCTGTGCATGGCAACAGATATATGACCGACTGGCAGCCCAGAACAGGCTTCATTTAATGGATTCGGTTTTTCCTGTACGAAACTGGCGTTCCTTCAGTGCGATTGGCCCAAGGCGAATAGCCCGGGAGGATTTGCAGGTGCCGAAGGCGGAAGAGACTACATGATTTTAGGGTTAAAAAATGAATAAAGGGAGACTTTTATGAAATCTGGAACCAATTTGGAAAAAGTTTTGGATAGCGGGGCATTTGCTGTGACTGCCGAAGTTGGGCCCCCGAAAAGCTGTTCAGCCAGCCCTGTGGAACGAAAAGGCGAGGCTATTAAGGATTATACCGATTCCTTGAACATTACCGATAATCAGACTGCTATTGTCAGGTTGTCGAGTGTGGCCGGCTGTGTAATCCTTAAAAGGATCGGGGTTGATCCTGTAATGCAGATTGTATGCCGTGACCGGAACCGTATTGCCATACAAAGCGACGTTTTGGGAGCGGTGGCTTTGGGAATCGGGAATTTTTTATGCCTTTCCGGAGATCACCAAAAATTTGGAAATCATCCGACATCCAAGAACGTTTTTGACCTGGACTCCATTCAACTTATACAGAACCTTAAGATGATGAGGGATGAGCATAAATTTCTTTGCGGCGAGGATGTATCCGGTGATGTGCCTCTATATATCGGGGCTGCCGAGAACCCTTATGCAGATCCATTCGAATTTAGAGTCAACAGGCTGGCGAAGAAGATTAATGCGGGTGCGGATTTCATACAGACACAGGCAATCTATGATATGCCTAAATTTGAAAAATGGATGAAGATGATTGTCGATAGGGGACTCCATGAAAAGGTTCATATATTGGCAGGAATCATCCCGATAAAGTCAGCAGGCATGGCTAAATATATGCGCGATTGTGTCTCGGGTGTAAGCGTGCCCGATGAGATAATAAAACGTATGAAAGATGCCAAAGATCCAAAAGAGGAAGGCGCAAATATCGTCATCGAGATAATCGAGAAGGTCAAGAAAATTGAAGGGGTGCATGGGATACACATCATGGCCGTAGGATGGGAGGATAGTGTTCCTGTCATTGTAAAGAAGGCAGGGCTATTTCCAAGGCCTGCGAAGCAGGCGGCTGTCAATTAGAACGAGGCATAAGATAAACCTTTTTTGTTTATTTTCATCCTTCATTGCGGCCAGAAGTGTCATGAGGGTTAATTAAACATGTCATGTCATTGAAGACTTAATGGCTCAATTTTTAAATTTTACTTCATTCGTTCCTATAGCCCTATTTTTTACGCTATGGATAGCATTCCCTGTATGGCTGGCCTTGAGACGTTCACAGGGTCTGATCCGGCTTGAGAGGACTGACTCCGAAGGAAACAAAAAACATATAGGGATGTACCTGGAGCTGGGGATCTTTCTGTTTGCGATACCTTTCACCGCCTTCTTCTTTTTTGTAATTATAAATTCGATTCTTATGCCTTTTATCAAAGACCCTGGGGATAGATTTCAAAAGTCCCTTGGATCGGCTTTTCTGCTTATGTCAATAGCCCTCTTCCTGTATATTTATGCAGTGGAACGGAAAATATATATGCAGGCATTAAACCGCAGGGAAGAGGGCGATCATACTGAAAAATAATATTGATGGCCTCGTAAAAAGTATTTTTAATGATGAAAAAGCAAGATTATATCGCTAAAATATATACCAAATTTATAATATTAAACTTATTTTTAAGGACATTTCAG
>JAFGSM010000160.1 GCA_016934595.1 bacterium
AGTAAATAATATTCGATTTCACAGATAGTCTAAAATGCAATAGAGAGCCCATAAATCTATACCAATTATCGAGTTTCCAAATTTCTGTTATTACTAAAAAAGTCATTGTAAGTCAAAATGTTTGTTTTTTTGCAGCGAAATGATTTATCAGAACCTTTCTTGATTCCAGTATTATGTACAAGGAAAAAGACACCAGGATTATCTTGATCCAATCGCATAATCCAATAGGAACTGTCTTAAAGGCGATATTCAGTGGGGTATAGAGAACAGCTATCTGCATCAAAAGGGATATTATTACAGATCCTATAAGATACTTGCTGTTTTTTATATCGATCCTGAAATTTTTTGCCCTGTATGTCAGTACGTTGAACAATTGAAACATTATGAGTGTTGTGAAGGCTATTGATTTCGCCTTGAGGGTTTCTATCCCATAGCTATAAAACATAAATAGCGTCCCGATCCCCATAACTGTTCCCACTATCAGGATATTTTGTATAACCTCTTTGCATATGATGTTTTCTTCCCTTTTTCTCGGCGGCCTTTTCATAATATCCTTGCTGAAAGGATCCATGCCCAGCGCCAATCCAGGAAGGCCGTCCGTCAAGAGGTTTACCCAGAGTATCTGGATGGCTATCAAAGGAAGCGGCCATCCTATAAGGATAGCCATGAAAATAACTACTATCTCGCCCAAGTTGGAAGAAAGGGTATACTGGATGAACTGTTTGATGCTGTTATAAATACCCCTTCCTTCCTCCACTGCGTTTACAATAGAAGCGAAATTGTCGTCTGTCAGTACCATATCAGACGCCTCTTTTGCGACATCCGTCCCTGTTATTCCCATAGCTACGCCAATATCAGATTTCTTTAATGCTGGTGCGTCATTGACCCCATCGCCTGTCATTGCAACGATATGGCCCTTGCTTTTTAAAGAGGTCAGTATCCTTACCTTATGCTCAGGGCTTACCCTCGCATATATCACAACATCATCCGCCGCCCTGCTCAGTTCTTCATCGCTTAATTCATCCATCTCAGTCCCGCTTAACGCCATGTCTCCTTCCTTGAATATCCCCAATTCTCTTGCCACTGCGACTGCGGTAGATTTGTGATCCCCCGTGATCAGGACCGTCTTTATGCCTGCGGTCTTGCATTTTTCAATGGCCTCCTTGACCCCTTCTCTGGGCGGGTCAATCATGGCCTGGAGGCCTACGAATGTTAAATCCTTTTCTATCTCTTCAGGTGTTGTTGGAGAGCCTTCTTCCAGAGATTTATATGCAAAACCCAAAACCCTTAAAGCCTTATCAGCCATGTCATGATTTACCTTTAGAATCCTGGTCCTGTCCTCCTCTGTTAATCCGGCAGCCATTCCGTTGACGAAAATGTATTTGCACCTGTCAAGGATTATGTCCTGCGCCCCTTTTACGCAGGCGAGATATCCCCCTTCGACCGTGTGGATTGTTGTCATGCATTTTCTTTCGGAATCAAAAGGGATCTCGCCAATTCTTCTAAACCTTTCTTCCAGACCATCCTTTTTAAGACCTGCCTTTCCTGCTGAAACAAGCAATGCGCCTTCAGTAGGGTCTCCGAATATTTCCCATTTATCATTCCTGAACAATCTGGAGTCATTGCACAAGGCCCCGATGCTCAATAACAACATTAGACCCCCGAAGCCTGAAAATTGCGAAGGATCTTCTGTATGATTTAAGGCTTTAGGGTCTTCTTTATATTCGCATGGCAAGGGAATGGGCTGAGATGAATGAGAGAGATTTGCATTTTCATTCCCCCTTGTAAATATGGGTGTTTCTTTAATATTCAAGGTTTCCAAGGTTTCCGGTTTATATGATGACCTGCCTTCAGATAGGACAAACCTGCCTTCAGGCGCATAACCTTCACCTGTGACCTTGATCAGGGTGTTGTATATGTATATCTCCCTTACTGTCATCTCGTTCTTAGTAAGGGTGCCGGTCTTGTCAGAGCAGATCACATTGGTGCAGCCAAGGGTTTCCACAGCAGGAAGCTGTCTTAGCAAGGCACTTCTTTTAACCATCCTTCTTACTCCAAGCGCCAGAGAAATCGTGACAATGGCAGGCAATCCCTCTGGTATGGCCGCCACAGAGAGGGCGACAGCGGCAAGGAACATCTCGCTTACAAAGACGCTTTCAACAACACCTTTCACCAAATACTCTCTTAAAACACCGACTCCGAAGACAACTGCACATATTCCAATGGTTAAAAATCCAAGCCATTTGCCGAACTGTTTTAATTTTTCCTGCAAGGGGGTAAGTTTCTCCTTTACATCCTGGATCATTTCGGCAATCTTGCCAATCTCCGTGTTCATTCCAGTATTTATCAGCACAGCCTTTGCCCGGCCTTTTGTAACAATTGTCCCCATGAAAACCATGTTTTCCTGGTCTGTCACCTCCGTTCCATGCTTGAGAGGCTCGGTAACCTTTGTTGAAGGGACTGATTCGCCCGTTAACGATGATTCGTCCACCTGAAGAGCCACAACCTCTATCAGTCTTGCATCAGCAGGAACCTTGCTTCCTGTTTCAAGAAGGATAATATCTCCGGGGACGAGTTCTCTGGAGTCTATCTCCATTTCCTTTCTATCCCTTATGACCTTTGCCTTTAAAGCAGTCAGCCTTCTTAACGCCTCGATTGCCTTCTCGGCTTTGTATTCCTGAATAAAACCGAATATCCCGTTGAGTATCAGTATCACCGCTATTACAGTTGCATCAAGCCTTTCTCCTATTAAAAGGGAAATGACAATAGCGGCTAAAAGGATGATCACAATAAAGGATGTAAATTGTCTGACAAATATCTGAAGGGGCGTGACCCTCTTTCTCTTTTCTATCTCATTTATGCCGTATTTCTCAAGCCTCTGTCTTGCCTCGTTTTCTGTAAGGCCTTTCCCGGATGTCCCCAGCGATTTTAGTGTCTCGGATATGTCTGTGCTGTAATATTCGATCATATTTTTACCTTTCTTCAAAGTCCACAGGACTCCTCACAGCCAGCCCGGGCCGATTAAGGACATGGGTGTAGATCATCGTGGCGCTCACATCAATGTGTCCGAGCAATTCCTGCACTGCGCGTATGTCATATCCTGCCATCTCCACTTCCTGGCAGCATTCGGATGCTTACGCTCCAGGGCCGGCGGCAAACAGGTCTCACCGTTTCCCTTGGCAACGTCCTCCTCATGGAGCGCTCGTACCTTGTTCCAGCAATTCTCATTTTGACCAATTTCTATGTCATATATCATATATTTAGGTAGAAAATATATCATGTCCTGTGACAAAAAGTGCCAAAATGAGAATTGCTGACCTTGTTCAAATGCTCCTGCAAGGAAAAACGATATTTCTCCGGCAGCATCGTCACCCGGTCTTTCTGACCTTTTCCATTACGCACGATAATCTGACCTAAATCAAAATTGATGGCCTCGTAAAAAGTCTAAAATGCCCTTAAAAATAAGTTTAATATTATAA
>JAFGSM010000161.1 GCA_016934595.1 bacterium
CCGCCTGTTCAGCCTTTCATGGATTTGTTGAGTTTTTCGGGAAACATTTAAGCATTAGGAAGGCGCTCCCTCCCTGAACCACCTGAGAGATTCATCCCTTCCCAAGGGCATCAAGATAATATTCTTCGCCTGTATTGTTATCCTTAACCTTGAGGGATGACTCATGCCCTATCCTCTATCTAAGGCATTAGGTATCCAGTGGTGGAATTTGTTAGAGGAGGTTGTTGCTCTTCCTGACTTCAATACCCTGAAGGATTGTTCAAGTATCCCCATTGATTTTATCCTTTAATATAGACTATACTTTTTAGTGAGCAATCCAAATAGTATCAAAAAGAATTACAAAGAAAAGAGGGCAAATAAATCATGGCTACTATTAAGCATATAACGTTGCCGGAATTACAAAAAAAATTAGAATCCTTGAAGTTGTCTTCTGACACCTATTTAACAGTAACTATTGAAGAAATGAAGTCAAAAAAAAAGGTTTTTAACAAGCAAGATGCATTAGATATAATGAAGAAGCTTAAAGGTTCTGGCAATGGCAATCTTATTAATGTTTTATTAAAAGAACGTGAAAAAGATAAGCTGCTATGAATAAATATGTTTTAGATACGTCAGCTTTACTTACATTTATCGAGAATGAAGATGGTGTTGAAGAAGTAGAAAGCTTATTGAAACAGTCTATTGATGGCAAAATTGAACTTTTTCTTTCAGTAATTAGTTGTATAGAGATTTATTATATTTCCTGTCGAGAACAAGGAAAGAAGATTGCTAATGAACGTTTAGAACTTATTGAAGATTTACCTGTTATACAAGAACCTCTTACGAGTAAACTCATTAGAATTATCGGAGAAATCAAAGCAAGCAAAACAATATCATTTGCAGATAGTTGTATTGCAGGGCTGTCAAGATTGAAAAAAGCATATCTTGTTCATAAAGATCCAGAGTTTGAATGTATAGAGAATGAGATAAAACAATACAAATTGCCGTATAAACAAAAATCCAAAATCTGATCAAAATTAAAAAAACTTATCACTCTCCCAGATTGGCCCTCTTTAATCTTCGGTTTGTCAATGAGATCCTCTGAACGACCTATGTGTGAGAAAAACCGGACCTGTGCTGGAGACCCTGCTTACCGCTCTGATCCTCTTTCTCTTCCTGTATAATATCCGTTTCACCATCGTGGTTGCCATCAGCATGCCGGTCACCATCCTGGGAGGAGAAGATCATGGATTTTTTCCACGGATCACCCTGCTATCCTCTGCACCTGACCAGGCTGGGAAGGATCGAGGGATGCCTCTCCCCGGTGCAGATCAACCGGAAGGACAAGCGCAGGGTGTCGAAGTTCTTCGCAAACCTTGCGGGAAATATGCCCCTTGGCACGGCGGTGGCCGAGATCAGCGCTGCCATCGATGAAAAGGACGACCTCCCCTCTGGGTATAATTACAACTTTGCCGGGAAATACGAGATCATGAAGGAGGGGCAGGGAAACCTGGGGGAGGCGGGCCTCATTGCCATGGTGCTGGTCATCCTTACCCTTGCAGCGCTCCTTGAGTCCCTCAAAAAGCCGGGCCTTATCCTGGTGACCCTCCCCCTGAGCCTGATCGGCATGATCTGGGCCCTGTACCTCACCGGGAAGACCCTCGAGATCTTCGTGCTCATGAGTGCTGTTATGCTCATCGGCATCGTGGTGAACAACGCGATCCTGATCGTGGACCAGTTCAACATCCACGTCAGGGAGGGGGCGACCAGGCACAGGGCCATGATCAACGCGACATGCGAGCGCTTCCGGCCCATCATCATGATCACCCTTGCCGCGGTGCACGGCATGCTGCCGCCTGCCATGGGTAAGGGCATAGGCGCAGAGATACAGAATGCCACGGGCAAAGGTTCCGCAGGCGGCATCCTTGTTTCCGGCTTGCTCGCCCTCGTGATGATTCCGATACTCTATGACCTCTTCAGCCGCAGGCAGGGGATGATCAATGGCAAAGGGCATTCAGAAGATGAGACCAATTGAGCGTGTCTCAGCGGTCATATATGTGAAGGGCCTGGTCGGTTTGTCTATTTGAAAAAAAGGGCGGATAAGATGATGAACAATACAAACAATAGGTATCCCTCGAATAATTGTTTTGACAAGGATGCGAATCCCATCTATACTTTGTTTTGTTGGGACGAAATGAATTCTTATCATATGCAATAAAAATTGGAGGAAGGGGAAAAGTGCAAAGATGTTGACATCAAAAAAACAAACAGAAAATCCTCAATCTTTTACAATCAGTACGGCAGAGGCGTTTTATAGGATATTTCGTGCACTGCCGAAAAAAGACCGACTGATCATTGCACGATATATTCTGAAAGATGAAGACATTCAGCGCAGTCTTGATAAGCTTGAAATCCCGAATGAAGTAACTTTAAGGGCATTTGCTGAAGACAAGTCTGCTATGACGGTATTTGATTCCGTTGAAGAATTACGAAAGGATTTGTCATCCTGATGCTGACCATTCGAAGAACGAGTCAGTTTAAAAGAGACGTTAAACGACTCTTACAGAGTGGGAAAGATATTGAAAAGTTACTGAGTATTGTTAAGGAGCTTGCGGATGGACGGAAATTATCTCCTAAATGCTATGATCATCCCCTTATCGGTAAATATAAGGATAAACGAGATTGTCATATCAGAAATTTGGAAACTCACTTTTAGTCACCGTAATCCCTAACTCATATAGTAATTTATAAATTACATTACTAAATTATTTCGCCCCACGCTATATCATTTAACTATCTGAATTAATTGAGATTACAAAAACTGAACAACCATCCATTATTATTGTATAGTATTCTGGATTTTTTTTAAAAACCCAGGATATTATGCAAAAAGAACCAAAGGTTATCATACTGAATCAGGATCTTGTCCGTCAAAAACTTCGGCAAAAACAGTATGACGATATATGCCTGAGTGGATGGGGACATCTTGACGAGTTTGTCTCCTTTCTCATCTCCTTTGGGATTTTCACCATGTTAGCTCAATTAGGGCTCGTAGCAGGACATAGTGGCATCCCCGTTTATCTTTTAACTATGCTTGCGTTTGCCAAAACTCTTTTTGGATTGCGATTTGATGATAACAGCAAATACCTGTTTCAAGATCATAATGTATTGCGGGTACTCGGGTTCAATATCCAACAAATTGTAGAGGGCTATAGCAAAAGGACGACAAAGGATGGCAGCAAGCCTATCCACCCCGATACACTGCGTAACTTCCTGAAGTCTCTTGGTTACAAAGAGACAGTCGGGCTTTTTGTCAAGGTAGTAAGAAAGTTGCTCAAACTCGGCCTTATACGCAGTAGTATTTTTATAATCGATACCAAGACAGTCTTCAAGGATTCCCCAGGTTATGAATATGCCAAGAAGGTGTATGACTATAAGGGGAAGCATAAAAATCGCAGGGGATACAAGATCTCTATCATCCAACATCTCAGGAGCAAGATTATTGTCGCTGTTATTATTACTCCCGCAAATATCCCTGATAGCAGATTGCTCCTTTTGACTGTGCGTCATGCTACTACTATCCTGGGGGAAGGGGTTATCAAAACTTTGCTCTTTGATAAAGGCTACTGGGACGGCAAAACCCTTGCCAGGCTCAAAAGGGTCTATGGTGTTGATTTCATAATCCCAGTTAAATCTAACTTTGTCCTCTCCAAAAGATTGATAAAGAAGGCTCAAAAAGAGGGCTTTATAAAAATAAAGCCCGGCCTTGAAATCACCCGCTTCGAGAACATTACCGATGCCCCCAACTATGGTGGTGAGCTTCAGGCCATTGTGGTAAAGGACAAGAAGGCCAAGAAAATGAGAAAAACAAATCAACCGATCCATGTATATGTGACCTCGCTTCCCTGGAAAAGTGCTCAAGTCCTCTATCAAACCTATAGAGACCGCTGGACGATAGAGAACAATGCCATCAAAGAGCTTTGTCAATATTGGATTCTTGAGGACTTCCACTGTAAAAAATTCAGCGCCATTCGGGCTCATATCTTCTTTTGTGCTATCATCTTTAATCTGCATATCCTCTTTAAGTCCAAATACGGAAGACGCTTTACTGAAAAAACTATAGCTGCAAAAAGGGCCCCGGGATTCCAAAAATTGCACGTTATTGCTTATTCAGAAATTTGGAAACTCAATAGATGACTAAGCATTAAAATTCATTAAACTAAAAATGTCAAGCCCTATTTTATTAGGGCACGGCCTTCTAACAAATTTTTGGCAAAAGAAGCAGGGATAGTAAATTAATAGTGGAAGGATCTGCTGGAAAAAACAGAGAGGTTAAAAACAGATCTGCCTATTCTCTAAAATTCAGGATCTTAGAAGATCTGAGCTAAAAAGGGATTTGGTATTTTGTGGGGAACTATTTGCTACGACAGATATCGTTAACACAGTTAAGGTGGTTGTGAAGGCTCGTTTGTGGTTAATAGTTCGGTATATTCTTTTATATCAAAGATACCAAAGTAATCTTTATAATATCAGAAATTTGGAAACTCATTTTGTATCTTTAGATAGTATTCGATTTTACAGACAGTCTAAAATGCAACAGGGTTCTTAAA
>JAFGSM010000162.1 GCA_016934595.1 bacterium
GACCAAAAAGTGTCCTCAAATGAAGGATAAAATTGTCTGTAAATGCAGCAATTCTTTGATGAAATGAATGGTCAGGTCTTGAAATGGCAATCAACAATAGCACTCAAGACCTGACCACTTTTTAAAATTTAAAAAGGCTTGAAAACATTTGCATTGACAAAAGCGCTCTTGACCGCCCTCTTGAAAAGGATGAAGGGGTGGATCAGATAGAAAAGGCAAACCGTAAATGGATGATTAATGTGATATCTATGTATAAGGTTGGCCCTTGATGGAAAAACCAGCCTCCATAAAAAATAGATCCGGTTCCTCCATCCTTTTATCCGTTTAACCGTCTTAAACTTTGCAATATAATCAGGCAAAAAAAGTATATTCCTCTTATCAGGGGCAAGGTGATTCCTTATAACCTCTTTTAACCCGGATCTATACTCCACCATCCCAGAACCTTCCAGTACCTTTTCCGGGATAGGTGTATTCCATCCTGACATAAGCAGATCAAAGACATATCTTATCCGTGATCCGATTGCAAAATAATCCAGGAGGCGAGAAAACTGTCCCCAATCGATCTCACCCTTGCAACGGTTTATCATCTCATGGATATCGCAAAACCAGTAGAGTGTGATATTGCCTTTTGTCATATGATTATAAAGGTGATTAGCTAGGTATAATATCTGATATTCCACGGAAAGCCGATATGCCTGTAATCCATCAAATGTGCATGAAATAACTGCATCCCATACCTTTTCCATATCCCTCTTTTCATGGGGAATCTTATTCAGTATGTCTATGTGCAGCTCAACCTTTGCTGACCTGTCCCTAAGTAAAGGGGTCAAGTGATTGAAATTGTTTATAAATACCCTTTCGTGGAAATCGCTATGAAAAATCTCCTCCTGCCTTTTATATCCGAGTTCGGACAATTTGTCCTGCACTATATCTGCATCCTGTTCCCTGCAAAGGATATCGATGTCACTTAGATTACGCAGTGCGATATCCCCGTATATCCATTTTGCCAAAAATGCGCCCTTCAACAATACTAGAGGGATCTTTATCTTATTCATCGATTCGAGTATCTGGCATATCTGGCCATAAATGCGGATATTCCTTATCGACTGCCTTTGGTATTCCTCCTTTAACGACAGCATCACCTCCCTTGGGATATAACCGGCAAACCTTTCCCTGGAGAGATGTCTGTACATAAGGGTTTTTACGCCTAATCTTTGGGAATAATCGTCAACGGCAGACCAATCTACATCCCGGCAAAGTATGGCGCCCATTCTGTCTTCATCAGCACAATTCAGGTCTATCCTTGCAGACAAGACAGCAAGTTCTTCTTCAGGTAAATATAGTTCTTCCCCTGCTTCTTTTAAAACCCTGCGCATGGAGACAACAGCTCCTCTATATGTTTTGATCTCATATTTTTATGTTATTGTTTTTATTATCCCACATTTTTCTAAACGTCGCAAAGGGAAAAACTCTGTTTGAATATTTATGACCTTGTAAAAAGCCCTAAATCAGCAGTTTTGCTCTTCATAACTAACTGATTTTATTGAATATATTTTTATTAATTCGACTTTTTACGAGGTCATAAATATTTGTCTTGACAAAAATTGAAAATCCAGCCTATAATATCATCCATAAAAAGCAAATCCTTACAATTTTCAATTTCTTATAATTGATGGCCTCGTAAAAAGTAATTTAGATGCTGAAAAACCAGGATTATATCGCCAAAATAGACATCAAATTTATAATATTAAACTTATTTTTAAGTACGTTTTAGACTTTTTACGAGGCCATCATAATTTAGATTCTTACAATTCAGGTTGTAATGGGAATGGAGGCAACGCGATGGGCCTTAATCCTTATGATTGGAATGTTGTGGTAGCTGGATACTGGAATAGAGCTATTCTAACACCTGCAGGGATCGCTCGGAGGCTTTTCGGGCTGGAACCAAATATTCCTGTTATGATTGAGGTTCCCATTGATGGCTTAGCTCCATATAGAGTGACTCATGAGGATTTAACTGTTACTGCTGTGATGGGACGTTTAACTATCTATGCTAATACTCCCTCGTTCAAAATATTAGATTCTGCAAGGGCTATTGCGATACGAGAGCAATCCAAAACTTACCTGAAACTCCATTAACAGCAGCCGGTTTCAATATACGGGTGAGTATAGAAGGTCCTCCGGAAGAATTGTTAGTTGAAATGAATCCTCATTTGGATAATTTATTGTCTGATGCGGAATTTGAAATTAAATCGCGTCTGATTCGACGTACCCTGAAATGCGATAATGGTGTCATTAACTTCTCAATTGAACAAGGCGAGGAAATGAAAGTAGAGTTTAATTTTCATCGACAATCACCTGATTCTAATGAATTGATTAAATGGTTAAATTACCCTATAGAAGAAATACAAAAGATCATTTTGGCAATGTTTGAAAAAGTCATTCACATACCAATTGGAGAACTTGGGAAATGATCAAAACTAATGATGAGAAGTACCCAAAATCCAAATATCAGAAGGCACAACCAATTTCTATTGAGGGCCAGAGCATGGCTCGGACTAATTCGGAATCCCCGCATGAATGGGCCACGACTATTACTCAATCAGAGCAGATAGTTCGTGTAAGGATCGTGCCACATCCACCACGTCAAAGCAGCGAACAGTCCCAAACAGATAAAGACTGAAGATGAGTAATGCCTCTACATTGGACTTATGCTGATATAGAAGAAGATACTCTATTCCAAGGTGACATAGTTGAACCCACAGATGAAATCCTTTCCGCATTGCGAGGGATTCAGCCATCTTTCCTCGCTTCGAAGTATAATGCCTATATATTAATCACGCAGTCTTGCGACCTTGTACCTTATGGGGGTAAGTATGGGACGGAGTATTTAAATATCGCAGCGGTCTGTCCATTACAGATTGTGCTTAATGCCCTTCTTTCCCGGATTTGCGATCCTATTATAGTTGGAGCCTATTTCAAGGATTCAAAGGGAAAAGCGGATTCTCTGCTTAAGCGAGTCTTTAACCAAAATGAACAAGCATTTGGCCTTTTTTACCTATACCATGATGATACTGCTGGAATTAATGAACATTCGGTTGCACTTTTACGCGAAGTTCTTACACTCCCAATCAATCATTATGATCTTTTCAAGCGGGCCAGGCGAGGGCGTTTAAGCCCAGAATTCCGGAGCAAACTTTGTTGGCTTGTAGGCAACCTATACTCCCGCGTTGGTACCCAAGATTGGTATAAATCCAAGGAACGAGAAAAAGAGTTGGAAAAGTTGGTTGATAAATTCCTTGACATAAACAACAATCCATATGCCCCGATTTGGATCCCTAACTCATTGATAAACACAGCAAAGGAGGAGGGAGTTGATCCTGGGCAATTTCCTAAAGATCAAATATATTCAAAGATGGAATCGTATAAGCCTCCAAGCGTAAAAGAACAAGCAGTTCAAGTGGCATCTGACATTTTGAAAAAAATCATGTCAAGCCCAGATGAAAATTTTCAAAAACTCTTCTGTCACAGGCTTAGAAATGATCCTTTATTTGCCAAAGCTCTCCAACAGGCTAAGTACGAGTAAGATGACGACAGACACAGAAATAAAAATAATCTAATAACTCTTTCCTTTGATTAATCTTGCATGTTTCATTGTGATCTCAGGATCACGACGGTTTAGCTGAACGGAAAAGGGAGAAACGGCCATGACAACACCTTCGATAAGCGTTTCGCGCAATTTTCTAAACTGGCTCCATGATGAAAAGATCAGCATAGCCCTCACCACATACCAGACGAACAGGCTCTTCCTTCTCGGGAGAAAGCCGGATGGCGGGCTCTCGGCATTCGAGAGGGTTTTTGACCGCCCTATGGGGCTTTTTGTAAAAGGCCAGAGCATTTATCTCAGCACGCGCTACCTACTTTGGAGGCTGGACAACGTGCTGCCGACTGGGGAGCTTTATGAGGGCTACGACAGGCTCTATATCCCAAGGAGCGCCAACAACACAGGGGACATCGACATCCATGACGTAGTCCTTGACAAGGATGGGACACTTATATGCGCAAACACGGAGTATAGCTGCCTTGCCAGGCTGGATGAGCGCCACAGTTTCAAGGTATTCTGGCAGCCGCTATTCATATCGCAGCTTGTGCCTGAGGACAGGTGCCACCTGAACGGCATTGCACTAGTTGATGGCAGGGCAAAGTATGTAACGGCAGTGAGCAATTCGGATACAGTGGGAGGCTGGCGTAAAAAGAGGTCTGATGGCGGGCTTCTCATAGACATAGATACGAACGATGTCATTCTGGATTCCCTCTCCATGCCGCATTCTCCCAGATGGTATAAAGGGAGGTTATGGGTCTTGAACTCAGGGGCAGGGGAACTGGGATGGGTTGACTGTGCAAAGGGAAGTTTCACCCCTGTCTGCTTCTGCCCTGGCTACCTGCGGGGGCTCACATTCCATAAAAATTTTGCCATTGCCGGACTCTCGAAACCCCGCAAGAGGACGGAACTGTCCGATCTCCCATTTGAAAGGGAGCTTCAAAGAAAAAACACAGAGCCTTTGTGCGGACTCATGTGCATAGATTTAGACACAGGCAATATTGCCCACTGGCTGGAGTTCGATTCGGTCATCACCGAGATCTACGACATCCAGATACTTCATGGGGTTATCCAGCCTATGCTCTTTGGCCTTATGAGCAATGAAATCGCCCGAACGATCACCTTCGAGGAGGATGAAAAGATAATGAGGCATACCA
>JAFGSM010000163.1 GCA_016934595.1 bacterium
ATATTATGGCAAACCTGAAAGGAGTTGTCCAGTCCGGCTTTCTACCCCTGTCCTTTTAGTTTATTTTTTTTCATGCGATTGCCCTGGCATTTTGCCCATTTCCCTTGACAAAAATCTAAAACCTGTTTAAAATATATTATATGAAATAAGACAAAATTAAAATATTCGCCAAACATTCTAATAAGATGAGTGATATAGGCAATGAAAAAGATAAGGGTAATTGTTGTAATTTTCTTATCACTCACTCTGGCACTAGGATCTAATTTTGTAAATCTGTCTATAAAGCCTGCCTATGCCCAGCCAGCATCTCAAACAGCCTTTATAAATCCTCCGAGGGCAGGCATATCTTTAAAAGATCTTGTCGAAGAACTCATTCTGGTTTCTTCCATCGTTACTGATAACGACTCCGATGGTTTGCCGGATTCGGTTGAGCTGGTTATAGGCACAGACCCCAACAACACGGATTCTGACTTTGACCGGTTAGATGACCATTGGGAGATTATGAATGATTTGGATCCAATGGACCCGGATTCCAATAATGACGGCCTTCCTGATTATTATGAAATAAGCGGTGAACGATCGCCGGATACAGATGGAGATGGTGTCCCTGATAGCTGGGATGCCGACAATGACGGAGACGGCTTAAATGATAATCTGGACTTGTCGCCTTTTTTTAAAACTGAGCCTCAACCGAAATTCAGATTTGATATAAGAACAAAGGGGAATCCGCTTTTTATAACCTTTCAAATCAGGCCCGCTCATACCGGGCATTTAAAGCTTCATGGGCAATGGTGGGACTGGCCTGATGATTACGAGGGATCGATTCAGGACAGGGATAGTTCTAAAAGAGATGTAACCGTTATTCCAGTGCTTGAATTAAACGTCAATTCGCCTCCGGATCCTGAAGATTTGACCGGTACCGGCATTTTCATAGAAGGAAATACGGTTCGGGCTCCATTGATTCCTATCCAGGATAATGGCGCTATCGTTGGGTTTATCACAAGAATTCCTTATGCCGCTTCTTCCCCATCAAACCTTACGATTGATGCCCGTCTGGTTTGGAATGTGCTTTATTACAATGATGTCGCAGAGGGTGCGGAGCCAGACATTACTCTTATTGCAAAATATCCGGAGGATATGATGATTGCAGGGATGCTGGTCGAAGAAAGTTTTGGCGCTGATGCCGGTATCTTTTACTCAAGCGACCTTAATCAGAGCATCGCAGCCAATCTGCTTCTTGCTTATGATTTCTTGAGAAATCCCGAGAAAAGGATTTCCGATATGCCCAGCAGGCTTGCCAGCCTGAACGTGGGCATTAATAGCAGCATCGTTTCCTATCCGCATAAGGATGCGGCGATTATGGCAGTGAAGCATGATTTGATGCCGGATGCGCTCGATTCATTGCCAGATGATATGATATTGCCAGTCATTTCCGTTTTTGAAGAGACTGCCTCAAGCATCGATCTGCGGCAATTCTCTCAAACCGCTCCTGACTCATTTATCGCAGATCTTACTGATAAACCGGAAATGATCTTAAAGACCATCAAGACAAACTGGTATGATACAACAAGCAACGAGATTATTGAAACGTCGGAGGTGATATCCCGGATCAAAAACCTCTCTTTGGAAAAAGAGGCATCCTATACACTTATGAGCCTTATGCTCTATTGGAATACGGGAGAACAGATGCTTTTCAATCCAAACAATCCTCCTGTGACCCCTCCTGATTTCCAGATAATTCCCGATTATGTCTCCCGTATCTCCGAAGGGACATTAAGCGCATTGACTCTATTTTATGAGTCATGGATTGGAATGGATGCATACCGCTCCATCCGGCTATTGCAGTTGAAGGGCTGGGATCCGGATTTTGCATCAAAACCCCTTGCTGATTTATCAAAGATGGGCAATTTTGACAAGTTCAAATCATGGATCAAAAAGTGCGGGGATCTGCCTGATACGTCCAGTTTTTTCAAAAAACTCGAAATAGGGATAAATGTTATTGATGCTGCTGCTATGATTGTGGACACAGCATTTGCCGTAAACAGCATATTCATGATTTCCGCCAGCACTGATTTAAGAGGGATCGCTATCAGCAATGCCGTTTTGACAACAACCGTGCAATTCTTTTATGACATGATGCTGGTAATGATCGCAGAAATTCCCTATGTAGGGTGGTTGATTGCAATCGGCGCCGCATTGTCGGATGCCATAGGCAATTGGTCTGAAGACCTTGTGGGATGGCTTGTTAATTCAATAAGCGATGTAGTAAACAGAACCACACCTGAAATTGAATTAATTAGCGAGCCGTATGTAACCATTCAGGATGCTGATCAGAACGGGATAACTGTTGGCGACCGTATCCAGTATGAGGGTCGTCTGAAAGGTATCACCCGCTGCAGCGAGTATCCCCGCATTGGCGTCTTCAGCGATATCTATCCTTATTTTAAGATATTCGCTCCCGCAGGTTCTTTCTCTGCCACCGGGCAGCCGTATCAGACAGAGGTCGCCTGCAGCTCCGGTGGCCGCTGGCTTCCTATCACTGGCAAGGTAAATACAAGGAACTCAAACGAAGGGTGGAATGCCTACGAATACGAATCGGGAGTCTGGATAGAGCCGTCGATAGCCATACCCAATTTCCCTGTCAGTGTTCAAATAGAAGCTGATTATCAGCTCTGGTACCGCTGGAAATATTTTGTCTTTCTGGGTTTCTACGGATGGTGGGAGTATTCCATCAGCCACTCGGACGGAATTGTATCATCAGGAGGGACAACCTTCTATGTAGATGTTATGCCTGCCACAATCGCCGACTTTGCCGGGTGGAGATGCATTACTCCGCTTGATCATGACTTTGACGGACTGGATGACCAGGAAGAGACAGGAAGCAATCCCTGGAGTTTTGATACCGATGCCGACGGCTTGGGCGACAAATATGAGGTTGTCATTGGGACAGATCCCCGCAAACACGATACGGACGGCGATGGCTTAATTGACGGGTTTGAGGCAAAATATGGCACAGATCCCCTCAATGCAGATACGGATGGAGACGGCCTGACCGATTATCTTGAGACTGCCGGATGGCTCATCTCTTATAATTTCTGCGGCCAGGTATTTGCTGCTCATGTGTCTTCTGATCCGCTGGCGACTGACTCTGATGGCGACGGTTTAAATGACGGCGATGAATACCAGTTTAAGTTGAATCCTCGCTCAAAGGACACGGATGGAGACGGAGTCATTGATCAACCTGGGCAGATTTTTGAAGTCGTAATAGAACCCGATGAAACCTTCACCCGGTCCATTACTCTTGACCATCAAGGCTGGCTTTCAGCTATGGATGTTGACGCAGGAGGGCTTATAAGGATCGCGTATCACCCTGATTCATCTAACTGGAGGATAAGCCCTATACTATCATCATGGGACGCACAGGGAAACCGCCTTCCTGATTGGATTGTCCGTATTTACGCACAGGAATACTGGTCAGGAGTTTGGAGAGAAATCGGTTTGTTTTCAATAGCCGCACTGACACAAGATACTGCCGGCAACATTTACCTTAGTGTAATGGGCGAGGATGAGTCGGAATGGCTGATAAAATTCGACAGTTCATTACAGCAGTTGAGCCAATACAGAATAGCCCGGCATGGTCCTTGGTGCGCCTCTCATTTAGCGGTTTCAGAGAACCAAAACGTATATGCTGCACAGGCAGACCAGTATGTTTATCCGGATTACCCCGTTGATTATTCCTTGCTGAAGTTCAGTTCCGGCCTTGAACTGCTTAATAGCTGGGCTGGCCATCAGGGAGACGGGCCTGACAAGTTCGATGTGATAGGCGGAATAGCAGTCGATAGGGCCTCCGAGTTTCTATATGTAGTTGAAAAAGGGGATGCCAAGACAAAACGTGTAGCCAAATTCGATGCAAACCAAAACTATATGACTGACCTGCCAACCAATGAGACGGGAGTTTTAAACCTTGCTATTGTCTCATCCGGAGTAACTGTTGATAACGCAGGATATGTCTATGTTGCTGACGCAGGTAATAACCGCATACTCGTATATGACAGGAATACCAAATTTTGTGCCAGCAAAGATGTGCAATTTCCTGTTACAGCCAATTACATCTATATTGATGTAGGGCAAGAGGGATCTTTCTATATAGGGTACCAGTGTGTTACAGACCAGGGAGAAAACCAGATACGGATATTGAAATGGGATGTCAGCTTTGAATCAGCGGGCCATGTGCAAGACACGAATCCTGACCATGACTCGGACGGGCTGTTGAATGACGAAGAGACGGATGGCTGGGATGTCACCTATATCAGCGCAACCGGCACTTTCACCATTCACGTGACGAGCGAACCTTTATTGGCGGATACCGATCTTGACGGGCTTACCGATTTGCAGGAAAAAGGGACAGGCACAGACCCCCGCAACCCCGATACAGACGGCGACGGCCTAAGCGATTTTGCCGAATGGAGGGGATTTTCGCCCAAGACGAATCCCCTCCATTATGATAGCGATGAAGACGGCCTTTCTGACGGAACAGAGATAACATTCGGCAGCGATCCAAATAATCCGGACACGGATAACGATGGCCTTTCTGATGCCGAAGAGTTCGCATTGGGCTCAAACCCTCAGAGCGCAGATACGGACAAAGACGGATTGAATGACGCGAATGAAAAAGTGCTTAATTCCAATCTGTTTTTCCCTGACAGCGACGGGGACTTCATGTTTGACGGACTGGAATCCGCTTTGGGAACAGACCCCCACAACCCCGATACAGATGGCGACGGCCTAAGCGATGGCTATGAAGCAGTTATATATAACACGAACCCTCTCAATGGCGATAGCGATGGGGATGGCCTAAGTGATAAGCAGGAAGCGGAACAGCACATGAATCCGCTTTCAGGGGATACTGATGGCGATGGGATCCCGGATGGCACGGAGATTCAAGAAGGAACAAATCCATGGAGAGGCGATCATGAGGATGACGGATCTATTGATACCCCGGGTGGTGACTGGAATGGCCAAAGGCCTTCAATGGCGCAAATGCTTTGGCCATGGCCATGGCAACTAATACCACAGTGGCCGGCAGCCCCTCAGTGGTCTGCAATGCAGTGGTCATTTGCCACGATCTCTTCTGCCCGTTTAAGTGGTTTTCCCGGCAGAGGATTTATCAGCCCTTATACTTCTCCTTATACCTCGAGTTATGGATTGTTCGGTTCATATTCAAGAAGTCACGCCTGGTATACCTTGCCAACACTCAAATATCCCCTGTACAATTTATACTATCTCTCCTCGCTCAGTTATGCATCCTCGTGGGATAAATGGACTAAAACAGTTCTTGGCATAGACAGCTTGCCTGGCAAATGATAAAAATGTTTGATTCAAAATAATAAAAAATGAATAAGGATTAAATGTAAAATGGTAAAATAATAGAGACCACTTAAAAGCCTATTTCCCATAACATATTGAGCAGTTACAGATTTTAGAACGTTAAGTATGATGGCCTCGTAAAAAGTATTTTTAATGATGAAAAACCAAGATTATATCGACAAAATATATATCAAAATTATAATATTAAACTTATTGTTAAGGGCATTTTAGACTTTTTGCGAGGCCATCAAGTATGGAATATTTTAAATATTGAATATTGACATTGTTTATATTTATTGTTTATACTGCTATTGGAAAAAACTCAAAACCTGACCATTTAAAAAATAGAAAAAATATCGGGGGAATAATTATGTTTAAAAAGAAGATATTTGTCTTGATCCTGATTTTCGTCTTTTTGGCATTTCCCGTATGCTGGATTATTGCCGCAGATGCTGATACGAATTTCGAGAAGGGTATATCTTATTTCGACCAGGGAGACTATGAGAAGGCTCTAACGGCTTTTCAGAGCGCCTTGCAGGAGAAACCCGATTTGGCAGAGGCATATTACAACATGGGTATTATCTACGACATTCAGGAGAAATTTCCGGAGGCAATCAATGCATACAAGTGGGTGATACAGATTGATCCCAATGTCGGGGAGGTCCTAAAGAATATTGCGATTGACTGTTATCTGACAGGCAATTTAAAGGAGTCTATGTATTATATAACCCTTGCGGGATCCATGGGGAAACCTGTTGATAACTCTCTATATAACCGGATTTCAACGGAGTATGCCAGGGAGGCAAAGGGCACAATAATTTCATTAGACCAATTAGATCCTATGCTGAGCAAACAACTGAAGGCTGAAATAGATACCTTGGAAAAGGGGCTGGAGAAAAAGGCCGCCTCGTCTGAAGATGTTTCTGCAGACTTATTGGCTTTGGGAACAAGATATCGCCGCATAGGTAATATCAAAAAGGCAATCGAAACTTTGACAAGGGCCATTGAAACAGACAAGGGAAACAATTATATGGTCAATGCGGAGCTGTCCTTGTGCTATTTCCTGAACGGTCAGAATGACCTGTTTATTAAGCATTTTAAAGAAGCCAAGGTCATGGGTTTCAAACCTTCATTGTCCCTATTCGACCTTCATTCATGGGTTGCCGCTAAGAATTAGCCATCTTACCCCTTCCAACGAATCGAACACCATATCAGCATCTTTAATATATTCCCTCGGAAGGGATGTTGTTAAGGCAATACAAAACGTGCCTGCATCTTTTGCAGATTTTATCCCATACGGGGCATTTTCGATAACAAGGGTGTCGTCCGGTTTGACGTTCAAGCCCTCCATGGCCTTCAGATAGGGATCCGGAGCAGGCTTTCCCCTTTCCACATCGTCTCCAGTCACAATAATATCAAAATTACTGGCCAAAGATGCGGGCAGAAGATGCTCTGCCTCGTCTCTGGAAGTCCCAGTAACGAGGCCTAGTAGATGGCCATTTTCCTTAAGTCCCAGTATTAAATCTTCAACCCCTGGGAAAAGATCTGGGGATGCTATTTTTTTAAAAATCATCTCTTTGTCTCTGAGTAATTTTTTTAATTCAGGGACGCTCAGATATTTCCCATGATTTTCCAGGATTTCGGATATGCTTACAATACCTTGCTCGCCTTCCCTCTTGTATACCTCCCGTTTGTCCAGATGGACGCCCATAGATTCGAATATCTCCTGCCATGCACTGAAATGATAAGGCATGGTATCCACGATCACACCGTCCATATCAAATAGAATCGCTTTATACTTATGAATCATAAGAACACTATCCTCTCTTGCTTCTTTGTCAAATCAGCCATGACGAAACAAATCATATTTCTTTAATTCAATCGTATAAAAATTCCCATTTTTTCTACGCAGGTTTTCTGCCAGGTTTAATAAAGTCGTCCGAAGAATGCTAATTTAAATTGTTATTTGCCGGGAAGGCTTTATCCGGGCTTTTTGCCAGGTCGTCAAAGTTTTCGTTTACAAACGCCCTCAGTTTATCCTCTATGATACGGACGACCTTATCGAATGCGTATTCATCCTGTCCGTAAGGATCAGGTATGTTCCATTCGATCCTTTTGCCTGAGTAGGTCACCGGGCAAACGCTATCAGCAGAGCAGCAACCCATTGTAATGATGTAATCCATTTCATCAAGGGGGATTTTATCGATCCCTTTTGAGTATTGATCGGTGATATCAATGCCCCTTGCATCCATTATCTCCCGAACCTCATCGCACACCTTTCCTAATGGATGTAAGCCCGCTGAATATGCTTCGAATAGGCCCTTGCCTATTACCTTGGACAAACCCTCCGCTATCTGGCTCCGGCAGGCATTTGCATAACATATAAACGCCACCTTTTTCATAACCCTTCCCTTCTCCTATAAAAGAAATTCCGGTTTTACATTCCTCAGGGATTGGAAGATGTTGCGCTTCACACCCGGTTCTTCCCTCTCAAGGTTAACAAAAATGTCATGGTAATCATCAACAGCCCTTTTCATGGAACGGAACAGCTTTTTCCCAGGTCTGCAAACATCGATATATTTCAAACCTGGCGTCCCCTGCGGGCATATGCGAATCTGATTAATTCGTCTGCGGAAAGGCAGTTTAAAACATCCCTTTCTTCGAGTCTGCCTTTTCTTGCGATTCCTACGCCATATTGTATGTCATCTATGCCTTTTATCCTGTGGGCATCAGGGTTTATGCTTATCTTTACGCCCTGTTTTTTTGCATACCCCAAAAATCTCCAGTCGATATCCAGCCTGTGCGGATTCGAGTTTAATTCAATGGAAGTCCCAAGCTCTGCGGCTGACTGGATTACCCTGTGCATGTCAATGGGGTAGCCCTCCCTGGCCAAAAGCAGGCGGCCTGTTGGGTGTCCGAGGATGGTCACATACGGGTTTTGCATAGCCGCAAGAACGCGGCCTGTAGCCTCTCCCTCTGTCATGTTCAACTTATAGTGGACGCTTGCGATAACCAAATCAAAGCTCGCCAGGACATGGTCTTTATAATCAAGAGTCCCATCCGCGATAATATCGCATTCTATCCCCTTTAGCACCCTGAATGTTTTGAATTCCGTGTTTATTCTATCGATTTCCTCATGCTGCCTGAGTATGCGCTCTTCGGTCAAACCATTGGCATAGGCCGCGCTCCTTGAATGATCAGTAATCGCCAAATAATGATAACCCATCTGCTGGGCGGCCTTTGCCAGTTCAGATATTGTATCGACGCCGTCACTGTAATTGGAATGAACATGTATAATCCCCCGGATGTCTTTTATGTCTATCAGCCTGGGGATCGCCCTTTCCTGGGCCAATTCTATTTCCCCATAGTTTTCCCGAAGTTCCGGTGGTATATATTGCATATTCAACCGATCAAAGATATCAGACTCGCTGAGGCACTCGATATTTTCCGAATCCCCTTTAAAAAGGCCGTATTCATTCATTTTTATATTGCCCTTGCGGGCATAGCCGCGCATTGCGACATTATGTTCTTTAGAACCTGTGAAATGGTGCAATGCATAGGGGAATTCCTGATCTCTTACTATGCGCAAATCCGCATTCATTCCGCCCTTTAAGGTCACACTTGACTTGGTGTTTCCCTTCGCGATCAATACCTCCACCTGTGGAAGGCTTACAAACTTATCCATGATCACGTCCCGATCTTCATCCTTTGCGCTTATCAGGATATCGATATCCTTGACGGTCTCCATATAGCGGCGTATGCTTCCTGCTATCTGGCCGCGTATCACCCCAGGAAAATCCTTTATGCTTCCAAATAACGTCTCTGCCTCCATCTTTGCCTCTGACAGCAAATGCCTTTCAGAGTATTTTTTCAGCATTTCTATGCCGAGAAGGATTTTATCCTGGGTCTTTTTCCCAAAGCCATCTAAATCCAGAAGGCGGTTTTCCATGCATGCATATTCAAGCTCTCCGACAGAGGAGATGCCCAGCTTTTCCCACAATGCCTTTGCCTTTTTTGGGCCTATACCCGGCAGCCTCAGCATCTCTATCATTCCTGATGGAACGGATGCCTTAAGCCTTTCAAGATCAGAGGACCGGCCTGTTTTTACCAATTCGGTAATAACATCTGCTATGCCTTTTCCAATGCCTTTAATCTCGATTATTCTGTCCGTCTCAACAAGTTTGTTTATGTCTTCTGTTGATGACTGAAGGGCACGTGAGGCGTTGCTGAATGCGCGAACTTTAAAGGGATTTTCTCCCTTAATCTCCAGAAAAACGGCCATCTGATCCAATGCCTCGATGATAGATTTTTTATCGGAAAGGCTTTTCATGCGGTTAAATAAAAATCCCTTTTTTTAAAAGGGACAAGAAAGTATCCTTTCGAAATTTATATGGTATATATTTTAAATGAATTCGATATATTTTACTAACGTATTGATATTAAACAGTATAAATAACAGGATTCGGCGGCTGCCAAAAAGGCATTAGCCCTTGGCAGCCGCTGACACACCTAAATCCTTTAATCGACTACTGTCACATCCTGAGCTTGAGAGCCTTTATCCCCATCGGTTACTATGAATTCCACCTTTTGGCCTTCTGTGAGCATACGGTATCCTTTGCCCTGGATCGCGCTATAATGTACAAAAACGTCTTCTCCTTTTTCACGAGTTATAAAGCCGAAGCCTTTTGTGGAGTTAAACCATTTGACAGTGCCGGTTTCACGCTCTGCCATGACCATTTCACCTCCTTTTTTGTAGATTTAATCAGGGCAGAGTGTTCTAAACCAGCTCGCAAAAAACAATCCATATTAGAACTACTGCCAACAGACCTTGTACTTGGCAATGCTTTATAATGTTGCCAAATTGAAAACATATACTTCAGAATCTTTTAACAAAAAAACACCTTTTTTGGGATTTTCTCAGATCAAGAATCTCAGGAAAAGGGATAGTAGAAAAAATCATATCTTTATAGGTTATACATAACACCTTGATAAAATAGCAGTTTATATCCATATCGATTGTCATGTATAACTTCGTATTGCCTCTAAAATCGGGAAGATTTAGTTTCTTGCTTTGTGGCAGGATAGTTTCCTTGCATATTGGTAGGCTTGCTTCAAAAGATTGAGTCGGCATTAAATCTTA
>JAFGSM010000164.1 GCA_016934595.1 bacterium
ATATTATGGCAAACCTGAAAGGAGTTGTCCAGTCCGGCTTTCTACCCCTGTCCTTTTAGTTTATTTTTTTTCATGCGATTGCCCTGGATTAATGTCTTGAAAATATTCAAAGTAGAAGGTAGTATCTATTAAGGAGGTAAAGAAACAAATGAAGAAGGATAATTTTATGATAAATAAACGCTCATGGCCAGATATACATTGGCTGCCCCAGCGAATGAAAATATATTTTCATGGTAAACACACACACCCCTTTACTGCGCCAAGAGGGGATGAAAATAGAATCTATTTTCGGGACAAACGCCCATGGCCCTTCGGGCCGCCACAAATCATGAAAATAGAAGGCTATTTTCGAGACAAACGCTCATGCCACTTAGTGTCGCCACGAAGCATGAAAATAAACAACGAGGTTTATTTTCGAGACAAAAAAAAGGTGGGCAGGGCATTCACCCTGGTTTCACAAACCCTGTTTATCTTATTACAACTGATATTTTTATTATTATCATATAAAAACGCCTGTGCAATAGACCTGGAATCAAAGGTCATCCGCAGGCATCTGTCAAATGGTATGACAGTCCTGATTATGGAAAGGCATGAAACCCCTGTTTGCTCGCTTTATATAAGGTTCAAGGCCGGGGCTGTTGATGAGCCTTCAGGGGAGTCAGGCACAGCGCATTTTCTGGAGCATCTTCTTTTTAAAGGCACAAAGAGCATCGGAACGACAGATTATATGAAGGAGTCCATAATCCTTGAAAAAATAGAAAAGGCGGGCAAGTATCTTGACTGGGAAAGACAAAAGGGGGATAAAATGGATCCAAACAGGGTCGAACACCTTTCAAAGGAACTTGCTGCCTTGCAGAGTGAACACAAAAAGTATGTGATAAAAGACGAGATGGATCTCATATACTCACAAAATGGCGAGAAGGGTTTTAACGCATCCACCGGAATGGATCTGACTACATATACAGTAAGCCTGCCCAGCAATCGCATTGAATTATGGGCAAGGATCGAATCTGACAGGATGATGAACCCTGTCTTCCGGGAGTTTTATTCTGAGCGTGACGTGGTCTTGGAAGAAAGGCGTCAAAGCTATGATTCAAATCCGTTTCGCAAGCTCTTGGAACAGTTTCTGGCAACGGCCTTCTTAGTACATCCCTATAGAAATCCAATAATTGGCTGGGAATCGGAAATCGAAATGCTCGATCCCGATAAGGTCATGGAGTTTTTCCGAAGGCATTATGCGCCCAGCAACGTTATTGTCGCCGCTGTCGGTGATATTGACCCTGATAGATTTATGCAGCTTATGGAGAGATATTTCGGCAGGATACCTCCCCAGCCCCCTGTTCCTCCCGTGATAACAAAGGAGCCTCTGCAGAGGGGAGAGCGGCGGATAGAGGTCTTGTTCGATGCAGAACCGCAACTGCTTATAGGATTCCTTAAGCCCACAGTGCCTGACAGGGCTGATTATATCTTTGATATTATAAGCTCAATACTTACAGATGGAAGGACTTCCAGGCTTTATAAAAGGATGGTTATAGATGAAAAGCTGGCGGTTAGTGTGAACACAATGAATGGCGTCCCTGGTGGCAGATACCCTAATATTTTTATGATCTCAGCAACCCCGCTCTATCCAAATACAACGGAGGACATTGAAAGGGTTATTTATGAGGAGCTGGAAAGATTAAAGGATGAACCTGTATCGGATTGGGAGCTGGGCAAGATCAAAAACCAGATACAGGTAGAGATTATAAGCGGGCTTGCATCGAATCCGGGCATGGCCGATAAACTTTCATATTTTGAGGCGATATCAGGCGATTGGCGCTATCTCAGCACGTATTTGGACATAATATCCACAATCACAACAGGGGAGATACAGGATGCCGCCCGGAAATATTTCAGAAAAAGCCAGAGGACAGTGGCGACACTTGTCAAGCCTGAGGATGGGGAGATATGATCATGATGCCTTTTATTACATTTGATAATTATAATCATAGATACAGTTATAGATACAGAAGCTGTATGCATCGTTTAAGATATAAATCAAGATTTAAATCTTTATGGGTTTTGTTGATAATAATCCTGCTCTTTTTGCCTTCATGCATCTCTAATCAAACGGCCAAACTCGATGTTCATCCTTCCCAATTAACCTATCCGCCTATTGTGTTCACACCTCCCAAACCTGACAGGATGGTCCTTCCTAATGGCATAGTCCTTTATCTTATGGAGGATCACGAAATCCCCCTGATAAAGATAAATGCCATTATTCGAACAGGGAGTATATATGAATCTGAAGGCATGACAGGCATTGCTGAGATTACTGGAACGGTAATGAGGACAGGCGGGACAAAGACATGGAACCCTGAAGAGCTGGACAGAAAGCTTGAATATATGGGGGCAAGCATAGGGACAGGGATAGGTCTTGAATCAGGATCCGCCAGCCTTTCAGTATTAAAAAAGGATTTTAATGAGGCAATCCTGATATTTGCAGAGATATTGCGTTATCCTGTTTTTGATCCTGAAAAGGTTGAAATCGCAAAGATGAAGATGACGGAATCTATACGCAGACAAAATGATGAGCCAATCGAAATCGCCTCAAGGGAATTCAAACGAAGGATTTATCAAGGCGACCCCAGAGGCAGGATGCCCACAATTGAAGGGATTGTACGAATCACAAGGAATGATTTGACAGAATTCCACAGGGCTTACTATTTTCCGAACAATATTATTATGGGTATATCAGGGGACTTTGAAAAGGATGCCATGATAGATATCATTACAAGGAATTTCGGGGATTGGGAGAAAGGTTCGCAGCCGATACCTGCCATGCCTGTCCCGTCAAGGATTGACGAAAGAGCCTTAATTTATGCCGAAAAACCTTTCCCGCAATCCACAATCCTTTTAGGACACCTTTGCTGTCCCAAAAATGACCCTGATTATTTCCCTATGGAGGTTTTGAATTTTATCCTGGGAAGCGGAGGCTTCAATTCCAGGCTTATGAAGGAGATACGATCCGATCGCGGCCTGGCGTACAGCGTTGGGAGTTTTTACAGGGGCGCTGTAGATTACGGGGTTTTCGGGGCATATGCAATGACAAAACCCGGAACAACAGGGAAAGTCATTGATCTGATCCTGGAAGAGATAAACAGGGTGATAGAGGAAGGTATAAACACAGATGAGCTTGACTGGGCCAGGGACTCTATACTGAACCAGTTTATTTTTTCATTCGCTTCCACATCCGGCCTTGTAAACAGCTATATCTCCCTGGAATATAACGGTCTGCCTGATGATTATTTGGAGACATACAAATGCAATATCTCAAATGTAAGCATTGATGATGTAAAACGCATTGCCCAAAAATATTTAAAACCGCAAAGGTCCACAATAGTTGTGGTTGGCAATGCCCAGGGATTTGACAAGCCTCTGGATTGTTTTGGAAGGGTCGAGGAGGCTGACTTAAATATTTATTAAACTTACTAAAGTAAAATCGACTTTTTACGAGGCCATCAACATTACAACCCAATAAAGGAAAGTTTGTCCTTGACATCCTTCCACAGGTTTTTATATAATTTATATAGATGTGATGTATAATCTATTTATGGTTCAAACTTTTTTTAACTTCTGAAAGGAGGGGGTTTGTTTTGAGGAAGTCTTTCTGGTTTGTTATGGTTGTACTCTTGATGATTTGTATTGGCGCGATGTTTCTCCATGCGGATGGAAAAGATGTTATAGAAAATTTTAAGGATGATTTTAATATAGAATCCGATGCAAAGTATTTTAAGGATGGAGCCAAGAAGAAAGGCGCTCCTGCCTTTAAACCTGTCCCGCTAAGCCACAAGAAACATGCGGATTTATACGGGTGCAAGGTATGTCATCACGAACTGGCTAGCGACAGTATAGAGGACCAGAAAAAGGCCAAAAAATGCAGCGCTCCGGATTGTCATTCAGCAGATACAAAGGACAAATGTTTGAATTTGGAAAATGCCATGCATAAGCAATGCTATAAGGATTGTCACAAAACTGATGAGAAGGCAGTGGCCGCGAAGGCCCCGACCAAATGTTCCGAATGTCATGTGAAGAATTAAGCAGAAGATATTATTATTGACTATTATTGAGACTGTTTTTTTCCCATATATTGATCAAAAAAGGGGGGCAGCAAGAAGCTGCCTCCCTTTTTTTACATATGAATCAATTTCACTGAGAATTACGATAATTTATCAAAACAATTGGTTCTTTGATCACTTTATGCAAGGGTAATATGATCAAAATCCTTGACCGTTACATAATCCGGGAATTTATCCCGCCTTTTTTTGGGGGACTTTGCCTTTTTGTCTTTGTTTTGTTGATGGATAAGGCTCTAAAGCTGACAGAACTGGTTTTTATGAAAGGGGTCGGAATCAATGAGGTCGGCGAGCTCTTTTTTTTCCTCATACCTCCGCTTCTTTCTTTCACAATACCAATGGCGGTGCTTTTTGCAGCCCTTATGGCGTTTGGCCGTCTTGCCTCAGACAATGAGGTCTCAGCATTCTGGAGCTGCGGACTTCACCCTGTCCGGATAATTGCACCTGTGCTGGGTTTTGGCATTCTTGCTGCGTTTGCCTGTTTTTGGCTGGAGGTTTCGATAAAACCTTCGGCAAATAAAGATTTCAGGTCTTTTGTTTTGTCATTACAACAAAAAAAAGCGTTTCTTGCCCTCAATGAACAGGAATTTCAGGAATTGGACAGGGACATAGCGGTTTATGTTCAAGGCATAAAAAAGATACAAGGCGAGGAAATGGGTTACAATGGCGTCTTGATTGCCGATCAACGTGTAGATGGCCAGGCCCGTGTAATAATCGCGGAAGAAGGCGCTATTTCCCTTAACAAATCGGATGGAAAACTGACGCTTTCTTTGATTGACGGGAGTGTTCATGACATGGGACAAAAGGCTGCAAATGACTACCGGTTGGTCAATTTCGGCCACTATGATATGGCGCTGGCAATGCCTCTTATAGATTCAGGCGGAAAACTCAGACGTAAGGAGCTTTCGTTTCATGAGCTATCCGCTTTGTTAAAATCTGATTCAACTGATATCAATCAAAAGACCGAACTTAGGCTCGAATGGCACAGAAGGTTTGCCTTTCCTGCCGCATGTTTTGTCTTCGCTTTCATAGGTTCGTTAATAGGGATGATGAGCAAATGGTCAGGCAAGGGCTCCAGCTTTGCGATAAGTATCGTTTTGATACTCATATATTATATTATCATGATCTTGGGAATACGTTTAAGCATGGCAGGATATATGGTCCCCTGGATATCTGTATGGATACCAAATCTATTCTTTCTTGGGATGTGTTTCTGGCTTTTTATGAAAGAGGCGTTATGATGGATCAAACAAGTTTATTTCCCTCCATCCTCACAAGATATGTATTCAAAAGATTTTCCGGATATCTAATACTCTGTCTGTTCGGGTTGATCTCTATTTTTTTACTGGTCGAGTTCTTTGAGCGCCTGGATAACCTGATGGGCCAGCGCCTTTCCATGTGGATCATGATCGAGTACCTTTTGTTGCGGCTTCCTCAGACGGTTTTCCAGCTTCTGCCTGTTGCTGTATTGATGGCGGCGCTTTTGACTCTTGGAGGGATGGCCAAGGATGGTGAATTGACAGCTATTTTGGCGGGAGGAATAAACCTGTTTCAGATTATTGTCCCATTGATTTCTTTGTTTCTGGGTATCAGCATCTTATCCGGGCTTTATCAGGTATCAATCGCCCCAATTCTGGCACAGAAATCCTCTGCAAAGCTTGCCCTGATAAAAGGCGAGGTGCCAATAAAAAAATTGGCCCAGGGAAGGATTTGGCTTGCAGGCAAACACGGCAGGTTTTTTCACATCCAGCTTCTGGATGAAGAAAATAAAACACTCGATGGGGTTACTATTTTTGAGGTTGACGGGGCATTCAGGGTAAAAAGGAGATGGGATATCCAGAAATGCTATTACCAAAACGGGCTATGGCATATTTATAAAGGCAGGTTATGGAGATTTGAGGATGGAGGACCTATTGTCGAAGAAATGGCCCAAGAGGCTATTGCCTGGCCTGAAGAATTTTCAGATTTTGCCCGTATCAAGAAAGATACACAGGAAATGGGGTACATGGAATTGAAAAAACATATCAGAAGGCTTGAGGCATGGGGATACAAGGCGACAGTCCAAAGGACGGATATGCATTTTAAATGGGCGCTTCCTTTTGCTTGTCTGATCTTCGGTTTTCTGGGCGTCCCGTTTGCGATTCGTATGCACAGGGGAGTCAAATATATAAGCATTGGACTGAGCCTTGTGATAACCTTTTTTTACTGGGCAATCATGAGTATGTCTGTTTCAATGTCCTATTCAGGAATCCTGCCCCCTGTCATAGGCACATGGGCCGCAAACGCAATGTTCGGAGTTCTGGGTTTTGCGCTAATATGCAGGATAAAGACTTAATCATATATTGATCTATTATACTCATTGCAGGATGGGATCAGGACAAAAATCCGATTATTAAAGAGGAGGGAAAAAATAAAAAAACTTCATTAAAAACAGAAAGGCAACGGCCTTATGAAAATAGGAAGAAAGATAAGCCTGTCTTTTATCATAATAATGATGATAATCTTTTCTTGTTCCGCTTCTGTAATTTACATAGAAGCAAGACACAATCTTAAATCATCAATATATTCCAACCTTTTGACTGCCATTCAAACAAGGTCAGTCCACATACAATCTGTTTTGGACGACTATATGGAAAACTGCAAAATAACAGCATCAGAAATAACATCCCTTGACACTGCAGATAATCATAATAATGTCTATCAGATTAATAGCAAAATAAAGGATATATTGCAAAATAATGATGATATTTGCAAAATCAGTGTCTTGGACAATGGAGGCCGGATAATTGCCACAACTCATGATAATACCGGAATATATATGGAAGATGATATTGGTTTCTTTAATGGGAGCTGTCAGGGAGTTTGCATTAAAGATCCCCAATTCGACAGTCACACGGGTTCATTTGCATTGCCGGTTGTTTCGCCGATTATGGCTGACGGTGAATATTCAGGCATGTTGATCTTATTTTACAAGGCCCACCGGTTATTTAGGATAACTTTAAATAATACAGGGCTGGGAGAGACCGGCGAGATGTATCTTATAAACAGCAAGGGATATATGATAACCCCTTCGCGTTTTTTTAAGGATGCAGTCTTAAAACAAAAGGTGGATACAGATAATTCAAGAAACTGCTTTTCCCATATGATTCAACCCGAAACCCGTCATGAAGAGGTCAAGGTTTTTAGAAACTACAGGGGAATCGATTGCCTGGGGGCTCACATCTTTTTTCCGGAAACGAAGTGGGGTCTCATTGCGGAAATCTCTGAAGACGAGGCCCTGTCCCCTTTGCGAAGGATAAGGATAATTTTTCTTCTTCTCATTATATGTATCCCTGTCATCGTGTGGATGACCGGTCAGATTGTCTCAAAAAGTATCGCTTCTCCTATTATGAAACTGCTTGAGGCAACCAGGATAATCGGAAATGGCGATCTCGATCACAAAGTTGGCACGGATGCCGACGACGAAATAGGGGAGCTTTCAAGGGCATTTGATACGATGATCGAGGATTTAAAGCAAAGCGCCACATCCATTTCAATCCTAAACAGAGAGATTGAAGAGCGCAAGAAGGCTGAAGATGCCCTAAAGAAATCCGAAAAAAGATACAGAAGCCTTGTTGAGACCCTGCCTGCGGTCACTTATATAGCGGCGATTGATGATACAAGCTCAACATCGTTTGTAAGCCCTCAGATATTCGATTTTGTTGGGTATAAACAGGAAGAATACATGGCTGATCCAGATATCTGGATAAAAAGGCTTCACCCAGACGATCGTGATCGTGTGATAAAGGAGGTTAAAGAAAGCCATGAAAAGAATATCCCATTTGTTTCAGAGTACCGCATGATAGCAAAGGACGGGAGGATTGTATGGATAAGGGATGAGGCTGGGATAGTCTGTGATGATGAAGGTGCCCCGCTATTTCTTCAGGGCATAATGTTAGATGTCACAGAAATGAAGCTTACAGAGCAGATATTGAAGGATAGTGAAGAGAAGTATCGGTCCATATTTGATCAGGCAAGGGATGGCATTGTGTTGATAGATATGGAAAC
>JAFGSM010000165.1 GCA_016934595.1 bacterium
AGGGTTCCTTCGTAACAGCCTGTAAGGCTCGCTCCACAGGAGCTTCGCCAACAGGCTGTAACTCGTGCACATGCACCTCAAGGCATATACCCCTTCCTTAAAAAAGCTGAGCGGTAATAGTTCAACACGGATTTTCACTGAATTGCACTGGATAATCATTTTCCGTGATATTCCGTGTACTTCCGTGGTAAAATCATGTGTTAATGTAATTTATTCGGCTCACGGTGAACGGTTACACTGAGCGAATTAAATAGCCATTTAAGAAAATTTGTAGATGTTTCGGAAGGAGAAAATACCGTGTCTACTTTTGTCACCATAAAAGAGGGGGAACGTATTGGGCCATACCATATCCTCAAACTGGAGGGCAAGGGGGCGTTCAGGAAGGTCTTCAAGGCGCACAGGGACGGAGACCCGCAGGACCGTTTTGTCGCCCTGTCAGTGCCTTTCAGGCAGGATGAAAAGGATCTCATGGAACAGAGGCGCGAGTTTGATGTTGTGAAGGGCCTGCAGCATGAAAATATTGTGCGCATGCGCTGTGTTGAGGAGATAGGGGGTCTTTTTTTTACCGTCATGGAATTTGTGGAGGGAGTGACGCTTCGGAAGATACTTGCAAGACGCGGAAGGATCAACCCTATGGAGGCTGTGGAATATGCCCTTCAGGTGGCTTATGCGCTAAAGCATGCCCATGACAGGAACATAGGTCACAGGGATGTGAAGCCTGATAACATAATGGTCGAGGAGGATGGCGGGATAAAGCTGCTGGACTTCGGACTTGCCAGGATGATGACTTCCGATATCGTGTCCGCGTCAAGCCAGGCAGGCACCTTATACTATCTTGCGCCCGAGGTATTTCAGGGGATCACCGGCAAAAAGGTGGATATATGGGCAATGGGGGTGATGCTCTATGAGATGGTGATGGGGGATTTTCCCTTTGTGGGTGAATCACTGGCAAAGCTTGAGAACGCTGTGAAAAACGGCACATTTGAGCTTCCAAGCGATCAGGATGTATATTTCCCCGAGGCATACGAAAAGATCATCCTCGGTTGCCTGCACAGAGACCCTGCAAGGCGCTTCAATATAGACGAGCTTATAGGGCAGCTTACGGCATTCTCCAAGGAGGGGGTGGTTGTGACAAACATCGAGGGAAAGATAAACCTCATGCTCCGCTCAGGCATCCCGTATATCTATCTCGTTTCCTATGAGGAGGACAGGGTCTGCGCCGCGATTGAAAGGATATGCCAGTCTATCTCCAGGGGGTTGAATGCATGCCATCTCGTTACATGGACAATATCGGAAGGGATGAGGGATGCGTCAGGGAATCTCATCCAGAAACAGAGCCATGATCCCATGCAGGTCTTTTCCTATATTGAAAAGATTCAGGGGAACACCGTGTTTCTGCTGAAGGACTTTCATCCCTACATGCAATCCCATTTGATTGCGAGGCAGGTTAAAGACCTGTACCGCCATTTGAAGGCAGGGAAAAAATCCGTTATCTTTCTCTCTCCTGTGGACAGGCTCCCTAATGAGCTTGTGAAACAGGTTCAGCTTCTGGATTTTGACCTGCCCGATATCTATCAGATCGAGCGGATATTTCTTGATCTTGTCCGGTCGAATGACATCGAATTGGATTTTCCCTTTAAAGGATGCGATCAGGGGCAGCTTCTTCGCGCCACCCTTGGCCTTACCCAGAATGAGCTTGAAAATTCCCTGGCAAGGGCAATAGTCCAGTCAAGGGGTAAGATAACCCCAGAGATAATCAGGTCTGTGCTGGATGAGAAAAAACAGATCATCAGAAAGTCGCAGGTTCTTGAGTATTGCGACACCACCGAGAGCTTCGGAAATATAGGGGGGCTTAAATCGCTCAAGTCATGGTTCAGGAGCAGGGCAAAGGCATACTCCGATAAGGCGCGTGAGTTCGGCCTTCCCTATCCCAGGGGGATTCTTCTGACAGGGGCGCCTGGATGCGGCAAGAGCCTTTCTGCAAAGGCCCTTGCCGCTGAGTGGGGGAGCCCCCTGCTGAAGATGGATATAGGGAAGCTCTTTGCCTCTATTATCGGTTCAACAGAGAAGAACCTGAGGAAGGCCCTGGCGATGGCTGAGACACTTGCCCCGTGCGTCCTGTGGATAGATGAGATCGACAAAGGCTTTGCCGGAGCAGGAAGGGCGGATGCAACCGGCGTGGCCACGAAGGCCCTTGGTTATTTCCTCAACTGGATGCAGGATAGGAACGCCCCTGTTTTTGTCGTGGCAACGGCAAACCAGGTTGTGGCAAAGACAAGGGACAACCATCTCATCCCCCTGCTCCCCCCTGAGCTGATGAGAAAGGGGAGGATCGACGAGATGTTTTTTGTGGATCTGCCTGTGGAAGAGGAAAGGGGGGAGATACTCAAGATACACCTGGGGCTTGTCACTCAGACGCTTGATGAGCAGGAGGTCAAGATCATCGCAAAAAGGACAGAGGGTTATTCAGGGGCGGAGATTGAGGCCATGGTGATCGCCTCTTTATTCAGCGCATTTGCGGATGGCAGGGGTGAAATAACCATCAATGATGTGATGCGCTCCATCAAGGAGATCGTCCCCCTTTCCGAGCAAAGAAAGGAGGATGTCGCCATCATGAGGGAGTGGGGCAAGGCCAATGCACTTCCCGCTGCATGAGCAGAGATCAAACTTATGGGCTCATAAAAAGTCGAATTTGCCTTTTTTCGTCATCCCGTGCGTGACACGGAATCTAGTGGGAACTGCTCAATATGTTATGGGAAACTATGTTTTTAAACGGTAATGAAGTTATTATTTCCAAAGGATATTAAGCAGTTACAACCGATGATACTTTAATCGCATAGGAATTTTCATTTTAATTATGCGGAATTTCAGCCACTGAACACTGAAAACTGATAACTTGACAGTTACTTACTTCTGCTTGTTGATTATGAATATTTCTTCATCCGACGGATCCTGATTGATCTGTATATCCCCTCCGCATATCTTGTTGAAAAACCAGTAAGTAGACTGATAATGGCTCTTATATTCCTTCTTGTATTGTATGTCTATGCTATGTCCCAGTTCCTTAAAATCCCGCAGGAGACTGTAGGTTGTATAGGATTCGCATGATGGTGCAAAGCATGTAAGGATATGCATGCCGGCTACAATCCATTCTAATGACTCCCCTGAAATATCCAGCATTGGATTTACATCAGGGTTACTATCATTGCAGTCAGTAGGCCATGGAAAGCCATCTCCATCCAAATCCGAGGTGTCTACATGCTTGCTCTGAACACGGATGGTGAATGGATAAAGTTGTCCAACCTGGATTTGGTCATTCGGCAATATCTCAAGGAAATAGCTCCTCCCCTGATATATTTCCATTGGGACAGTCTGCTCGGATGATTCTTTAAAAACGCGAAATGGTTTTGAATGAGCATTCTCCGGAAACCGGTAGAAGTAATCGGCAGATGGATAGAAACTCATGGCCTTTGTCATACCCGCTTTGCCCTTGCTGATGACAAAACCTCGGTCATCCACAATCCTGGCCTGCATATCAAAAGGCAGTCTAAGTGATACCTCTGTTTTATAATTGGAAGCTATCCAGTCTGCACATCCGTCCTGCAGGCAGGGGAAGATGGGTATTTTAATGGCCTCGGTAGGGGTAAGGAAGGCGAGATTGGCCTCAAACAAATCCCCGAAATTGCCTGAAAGCATGAACTGCTCATCTGCATCACAGGCCAGGTCCATACCGTTGGCGTTTAAATCTTTCCACAGATTGGGGATATCCGGGCAAAGCTCCTCCCCGTTCTCCTCCCCGTCACCATCTCTATCGGAATCGCAGACATCGCCTATTCCATCTCTGTCCATGTCTCTCTGATCGTCATTATCGTCATAATCACAATTATCGCAGGCATTGCCGAAGGCATCGGCGTCGGAATTTGTCTGAAAGGCATTATAGTCTGATGGGCAATTATCATTAACATTTAATACCAGATCACCGTCGATATCCGTATCACATTCATCGCCAAGGACGTCGGTATCACTATTTAACTGGTCAGGGTTCCATGTTGCCGGACAGTTGTCATTCGGGTCGAGCACCCCGTCGCAATCGGCATCATTGGCGTTGGCTATATACCGACAGGGATCAACCTCATTATCCATACCATCCCCGTCTATGTCCGGATCACAGCGGTCGCCCAGGCCGTCGCCATCCGTATCATCCTGATCCGGATTAAAGAGGCCAAGGCAGTTATCATTGGGGTCATCAACATAATCCCCATCCACATCCGGGTCTTCGATATCGAAAATGCCGTCGCAATCTGAATCGGCATCAGTCAGCCCCACGGCAGCAAAGGCATTCCTTACGCTGCACACATCATCCTGCGTGAAATTATGGTATAATCCATCGATTAAGACACGGAAGCCCTCGTCAACAAACTGTTGTGCCTGTTCCAGTGTCTCCTGCCTTAAGGCATTAAAACCGGAATTATCATTAAGCCTGTCGGCAAGCACTTTGTAATACAGCCATTGTGCTTTCTCATGCCCTATGCCCTGGACATTGATCCCATAGTGGACCCCGCCATTGACTATCAGGTGGGCAGCCTTGCTGGGAATACAGCTATTGGTGTGCACTCCTCCGTGGTCGTCCTCAGTGTTCACATAATCATTGTTGTGGTCAGGATCTCCCTTTCTGGTCGGATCAGCCAGATCACGGCCAATACAATTGACGTCGGCGCTATCGAGATCGCCATCTCCCCCATTATCAATGCCGTCCTGACAACTGCCAGGACAACCCTCGTCAATATGGCCGTCGCCGTCATTATCAATCAAATTGCCGCATTCGTCATCGGTTTCAGGGCAGCCCTCATCAATAAACCCGTCTCCGTCATCGTCCACAGTATTGCCGCAATGGGAATCAGTTTCAGGGCAGCCTTCGTCAACGAATCCATCAGCGTCATCGTCGATCCCGTTTCCGCACTGACTTCCCTTCTCCCGAACGTCATCTCCAACCCCGTTGTCGTCAAAGCCGCCTGCTGTGGCGTCCTCTCCCCTGTACCCCACATCCTCTCCAATAAGCCAGTCTGCAGAGCCTGTGGCCCAATACTCAACAAGCTCGGCAAAAACATCCGAAAAGCTCTCATTCACAGCCCCGGAATGGTTTTCATAATAAAGGTCGGCCTCGCTTGAGGTGATTCCGTGAGTGAATTCATGGGCCATAATATCCAGCACAGGCAGATAATCTCCAAAGACGAAATGATCACAAAAAGGGTCATACTGGGCCTGTCTCCAGTTTTCTCTGGCATGGATAATATCCTCGACCTGTTCTCCATCGGCATCATAAGAGTGCCGGCCGAAGGTCTCATGGAAATAATCGTAAACCGTGTGGGCAAAGCTAAAGGCATTGTCGCCGTCAGCATCGCCTCCTGGGTAATAGTCAGTTGGCCCGCTATGGGTGAACCATTTCTCAAGACCGCCGTCATCAGGGACATTCCAGCACCATCTTGAACCGGTGTTGCTGGCCGTGTAAATCTCAAAATCCTTAGGTGGATTATTATGCTCTATGGAAAGCTCCAGACTATGGAGCACCGCGCCGTCATGGGCGTCGATAAAATATTCCCAGGTAGTGCCCGAATCATCCAAGAGGCGTCCTCCTCGTAACATAACCCGCCAGGCCAGGTGTGTCTGATTTTCAGTAGGATCAGATTTACCGATATCATCTGCCAACAGACTGCGGTTAAAATAGGATAATTTGCTCACACCGGCTACCTTCACCTCATTGCCGTTTACATCTGACAGTGCTTTGGCCTCGGCCTCGCTGTCATGAAGAACAGGTGGTGGAAGATCGGGTATCCTGGCCAGATATTTCCCGCCAGTGCTGGTTATCTTATTCCCTATGATATGCAGGGCCAGGGATCCAAGATGAACAGGGATGCCCTCTTTGTGTTGTCCGAAGAAGATATGCCGTTCCGCAGGATCGGGTGTACCGCCGCCCACCTCATCAAATTGATTAGTCTTTATTCGTTTTAGATAAAAACCGGTTTTCGGCTCCTTGAGCCGGTAAAGATATCTGTACCGCTCAAGGAAATTGAGTGCCTGGATCACCGGATCATCTGGAATATCTGAGGGTACAGGAACCCTCATGCTTATGAAAACGGGAATGCCTTTTTCAAACTCTATCTGAGGCGGTTTCTGGGACTCAGACCTTAGCAGAAGAATTTGCTTATACTGAAGGTCCTCGATAACAACCTCTCCAATCGCGGGTGATGAAAGATTGCCTGAATCATCAACCACTACCAGTTGGTATTTAAAAATCCCGAAAGGAAGCGGATTGTCTGGGTTGACAGTTACCTGGATGGTTGGGGTTTCAGTTTCTATGGGAACCCCAGGGGAAAAATTGCTGCCTGCAGCGCCTTCAAGCATGGTCCAGAAGTATTTGACGATTTTTCCGGGAGGCAAATCAAAAGAGCTGCTGCCGTCAAGGATGAAATTTTCCCCGATATCCACCTCTGCCGGCATATTCAGAGCTGCTGTCGGTGCACTTACATCCTCGACGATGCAGGCAACAAAGATATCATAAGCCGGATCAAGAAGGTTTTGTAGAACTCCAGGGGTTGTCGGAAAATCATTAGATGAAGTAGTGCCGGCTAAATAAGCCCCTCCCGAGTCATCTACTGCCAGGCAAAGCGGTATTTCGGCATTGCTTCCGCCAAGATAGGTGGAATAGAGTAAGGCGCTGCCTGCTGGATTAATCTTGACAAGATAGGCATCGGCGCTCCCGCCAAAGGACGCCTGAACCGGATTGACCAGAGGAAAGTCAGAGCAATCAGTTTTGCCCAGCACATAGGCATGGCCTGATATATCTACCCCAATGCCGGTGGCCCCGGTATTATTGCTGCCGCCAAGGTAGGTGGAATAGATGATGCCTGAACCTGCGGGATTAAATTTGGTTACAAAGGCGTCCGAAAGGTTTATGTTGGTATGATTTGCCTTGATAGGATTCTGTAAGGGGAAATTCTCTGACTTGGAGAATCCTGTAACATAAGCATTCCCTTGAGAATCGACAGCAATGGCTGCTGCCTCATCTTTCCTAATTCCGCCAAGGTAGGTGGAATAGGTAAGGCCTGTGCCCAGGGCATTGATTTTGGCGACAAAGGCATCATTATAATTGCTGCTGCCTAATGCAGGCTGAAAGGCATTGTGCACGGGAAAGTCGGCTGAGTCGGTCCATCCTGTTATATATGCCTGGCTGTAAATATCCACAGCTATATCTAAGGGATGATCCATGCCGATTCCCCCAAGATAGGTGGAATATACAAGTGATGAACCGGCTGAATCTATCTTGGTAACAAAGACATCGTAGTATATTCCGGCTTTTGCAGGTTGAATGGGGTTTTTGGTTGGGAAGTTGGTCGAGTATGTGTATCCTGTAACATAGACATTGCCCGATGAATCCAAAGCTAAATCATTAGCGTAATCGCCAAGGCTTCCTCCGAGGAAGGTGGAATAGACAAGGGCTGAGCCGTTCGGATCGATCTTGGTTATAAAGGCGTCATAACTGCCGGATCTTACCGGCTGTATGGCTTTTAAGGTGGTGAAATTAGTCGAATTGGTGTAACCTGTGACATAGGCATTCCCTGCTGAATCAACGGCAATACCATACCCTTCATCGGTGCCGCTGCCCCCTAAGAAGGTGGAGTAAACCAGGCCCGTGCCGTCCGGCTTGATCTTGGTGATAAAGACATCCCGCTCTCCTGCATGGATGGTCTGCAAGGATTCCTTAGTAATGATGAAATTTACCAACCAAGTCCGGCCTGTTAAATAAACAGCCCCATCCTGGTCTACAGCCATATCGTTAACCGAATCCTGATCCCCCATCTTGAAATAAGTGGAATAACCGAGGGCTGGATCAATAATGAGAGGTTTGGAATTATCATATTCACCCACACTGAAAGCATAGACAAACGCTGTTTGGTTATTTATATTATCATCACCTAACCTATTCTCAAAACTTAGTCCTTCACTATTGTGAACAAGGTTTGAGGGTGACAATGAGTCATTACTTGTTAATAAGACATAGTTTACCGGCACTTCAATCCTTTTCCCCTCAATCTCCTGATAGGCAATAGGCCTGCTGAAGGTCACAGAGCCAATCTCCGTATCCATCTCAAGCTCACCTGCTTTATTAATATAGAGCCCTTTGGCTCCATCAATCTTGATCTTAATATCAGTCACTGAGCCCTGCGGATAAACAGTAAATATTTTTTCAACAGTATTCCGGCGGGCCTTGAGCCTAAGCTCTATACCCTGATATATCTCGCCTAAACCGACTTCCTGGAAGGTGTTAATGCCGGTTTTCCATGCAGCTTTATCACCAGTGAAATAGTTGACCTTAGTCTCTGTCTTTTGGATGCCCTTAATATCCAATTGGTCAGGCCATACAAGACTTTCCCTGATCGAAACCATAAGCCCTATCTCTGAATTCTGGCTGCTGCAACTTGATTTTATTATATTGTGAACTATCTCACCTTTGTCAGTTACCAAAACCGAACCTGCAAATGTATAGGCATAAAATCTAACGGATTTTTCCTTGATCTGTTCCATGTTTTCAATAAAAGGTATCTCAATGCCTGACATCCTCTTTAAATGGATATTCCCGTGCTTATCCGCCTGGGCTATTGTGCTCGCCAATGAAAAAACTAGTGAACAAAACAGAATAAATAGAATAAATAATAGACATGCCGATTTGATTAAGGCCTTCATGAATTGTATCTCCTTAGCCTTTGTAATTTTTAACAGATGCTGCCGAAAATGTCTTTTACATAACTTTAATATATATAAAAGTATAGTCAGGATTTTCCATTTTGTCAAAAAAATAAAAATCAGAAATTTGGAAACTACTGGTCTAAGTTTACAAATAAACACTTTAAAAACTTAAAGATATCATGAGTATGCCAAAACAGGGGCTTGACAAAAGAGGACGTGTTTTTTAACGTTTCGTTTTCCTTTCATCCAGCAATTCTCATTATGATCACTTTCTATAGTGCATAGAGCATATGAAGATGACGAGGGTACAATTTGCTGTGTTAATTAGCGTTATAATGAGAATTGCTGAATTGATGTCTTTCATCTTTACAAATGGATGAGATATTTATATTATATGCAAGGAGGCAAAATGGCCTGTTATTTAAGACTATAAATTTTGATGGCCTAGTAAAAACTCTACTTTTGCACCTTTTTATAGTAAGCCTTTTTTTTCAATAAGATATCGATCAAAATAAGATGATACTCTTTGTCAGTGTTTTCGTAGGGTTATACGAAAAGTGCAAAAGTAGAGTAAAAATAAAGCGTTATAATATTCGGGAGGGGGACGGATGGCTCCATTGAAGGGTGAGAGGATTTTCCATGAGGTTGTCGGGCTTTTTCTGGTTGCCCTTACCATATTCCTGTTCCTGAGCCTGGTCTCATATTCCAGAAGCGATCCGTGTCTGAACATGGCTCATGGGGGCCACGGTGCTGCTGGATATAATGTGTCTAATTATGCAGGGCCAATAGGTGCAGTAGTTTCCGATATCCTGATCCGGTTCTTGGGCGTCACCGCCTTTTTTATACCGATGATCACACTGTTTTTGGGCCTGCACATCATGTGCATGAAGCCTGTAAGCAGAAAGTGGGGCGCATCAACAGGCGCGTTTTTTTTCCTTGTCACAACACCGTCCCTGATCTCCCTTGTTTACCCTAAAGAAGATTTAAATGTGTTTCATCTTGTCCTTGACGCCTCCGGCTGGGTAGGGAGTTCAATAACCACGGATTTTCTTATACCTAATCTGGGGCGTTTCGGGGTCTATCTTGTGCTTGTCACCATCTGGATTGCGTCGGTTATGATGATGACCAGGATTTCGATCATAGGTCTTGTCAGCTCGATGGGTCAGTGTTTGGAGAAGGGTTTGTATCTTATTAAGGTTAAGGGATGGTTGAAAAGACGGGGCGCTGCGCTTGAGATACAGCCTGCGCCGGTGCAAAAGGCCACCAAGGCTGCAAAGCCTAAAAAAGAGGATTTTCGTGTAGAACATCATGAAGAGGAACAGAAGGCCCATGTTGAGCATAACCGTCATCAACTCCTTCCTCCGTTCAGTATACTCAAGAAGGCCGAGAAGAGCCCTCAGAAAAAGGCTGAGATGGAGCGTGAGATTTTAAACAACTCCAGGCTGCTCGAGGCAAAATTGCTCGATTTTGGGGTGGAGGGAAGGGTGGCCCAGGTGCACCCAGGCCCTGTCATCACCCGTTATGAATTTGAGCCTGCCCCTGGTATCAAGATAAACAGGATTGCCAATCTGTCCGATGATATTGCGCTGGCTATGAAGGCCCAGTCTGTGAGGATTGTGGCGCCTGTTCCGGGGAAATCGGTTGTAGGCCTTGAGATCCCGAACTCGAAAAGGGAGATAGTGGTTTTAAGGGATGTCATAACATCAAAGGAGTTCAGGGATATGAATTCCAAACTGACCCTTGCGCTTGGAAAGGATATTGCCGGAAAACCCTATGTAACTTCCCTTGCAAAGATGCCACATCTTCTGGTGGCAGGGGCGACAGGTTCAGGGAAGAGCGTTTCGGTCAATAGCATTATATGCAGCATCCTGTTTAACGCCACCGCTGACGAGGTAAAATTTTTGATGATCGATCCGAAAAGGCTTGAACTGGGCATCTACAATGATATCCCGCATCTCCTCGTCCCTGTCGTTATGGAACCGAAACAGGCGGTTAATGCCCTGCGGTGGGCCACAGAGGAGATGGATAACAGGTACCGCCTGCTTGCTGATAAAGGGGTCAGAAATATCGATCAGTATAACGCATTTGCGGAAAACGGCACTTTAAACAGCGATGGGGAGCAGATAGAGAAACTCCCTTATATCGTGATCGTGATAGATGAGTTTGCGGACCTTATATTGATATCCGGAAGAGAGATCGAAGGGCTTTTGACCCGTCTTGCCCAGATGGCGAGGGCGGTCGGGCTGCACCTTGTGATAGCTACGCAGAGACCATCTGTGGATATCATAACAGGTATCATTAAGGCGAACTTTCCTTGCAGGATCTCCTTCCGTGTATCCTCCAAGACCGATTCAAGGACTATCCTTGATAACAACGGGGCAGAGAAACTTCTGGGGATGGGGGATATGCTTTTTCTGCCGCCTGGAGCTTCCAATCTGATAAGGGTTCATGGCTCTGCCGTTACGGAAGAAGAGATCAACGCGGCAGTGGATTTTCTGAGGCAGCAGTCCCCGCCCGACTATGATGATTCAATAATCAAAGACCGTGAAGAGGAAAAGACCCTGGCTGATGAGGGGTCTTATGACGAGCTCTATGACAAGGCAGTTGACCTTGTGGTCAGGACCAACAAGGCGTCCATTTCCATGGTTCAAAGACACCTGAAGATAGGCTATAACAGGGCTGCCAGGATGATCGAAATCATGGAAAGGGATGGAGTTGTGAGCAAGCCGGAGGGAAGCAAGCCAAGGGAGGTGCTGGTGAGGAGGGAACATGAGGCAATATAACCGATGCCAGTTTGTCGCCCCGATAAAGGCCATCCTGTCATCTGGGTTAGGAGGAAACATGAGGCGATATAGCCGGGGCCAGGCTGTTGCTATAAGTATAAACAGAGGTTTTCAAACAAGATGGCCCTTTATCGAACAGATTTTTTGTGCATGCCTTTTATTAGGGTTGATTATTGTAAACGCCCCTGTATCCTGCCGGGCTGAAACAGATATCATCCGGTCAAAGGCGCTGGATGGTTTCAAAGGCTGGTATGGATCTGTGAACACGATTCATGCAGATTTTCATCAGTCAACCTTAAATCCCCTTTGGGGGGAGGAGCAGGAGGCCAAAGGCGAGGTTTGTTTTAAAAAGCCAGGGCAGATGAGATGGGAATACAAATCCCCGCAGAAGGATATCATCATTGTCAATCAGGAAGAGTTTTTTTGGTATGTCCCCGAAGACAATCAGGTCATTAAAAAGAAAAGGGAAGAGGCATTCCAGGGTGTAAGCCCTATGTCAATCCTGGGTGAAAATATGGACATCGAGAAGGATTTTGAGGTTTTGGGGGTTGAAGAGATTTGCAAAGGGGGAAATAATATAAAGAAGCATGAAAATAATAATTTTAGTCATTCCGGCGAAGGCAGGAATCCAGGATTTTCAGACAAGAAAGGGGAAGGGCCTCAGGGTTATAGGGTAGTGTTGAAGCCCAAAATGCCTCAGGTCAACGCCAGGAAGATTACCATAGAGGTAAAGGCCAGTGATTTCTCCCTTATGGCAATAGAGGTTGAGGAGCTTTCAGGCGGGCACAACAGGATAGAGTTTGAAGGAATCAAGGTCAACAAGGATTTGTCGCCAGGCATTTTCGTTTTTGATCCCCCTCCAGGGGTCAAGGTGATTACCCAAAAGGATTTCCCTGCGTGGTAGGTTTTATCTTTTCCCGGCTTTTCCTGTCATTTCAGTGAAACTGTCAAGGTCTTTGGATTATCTTTGGAACCTGCGATTCGCTCACGCCATCATATAGCATTGTGAGGCAGGTTTACCTTTTTTCAGCCTCTCCTGTCATTGGAACAAAACGGACAGATGAGACCTTTTCCTTTCTGATGCCTTTTTCAGACTTCCTTATCCTGTAAAGCTCCTGAAAGTATGACCCTATCGGCATCACCATCACTCCGCCTGTCTTGAGCTGCTCCAACAAGGGCTCAGGTATGTGATTCGGGGCCGCTGTTATGATCATGGCGTCAAATGGTGATTCTTCAGGCCAGCCCAGATAGCCATCCCCAGCCTTGACCCTTATATTTTTATATCCCAGTTCATTTAGCCTTTCCCCGGCTGTTTGGGCAAGCTCAGGAACTATCTCTATTGTGAATACCTCCCCTGCGATTTGTGCCAGGACAGCCGCCTGATAACCCGAGCCTGTTCCGATCTCAAGCACCTTTTCCCCTCCTTTTAGCTCGAGCAATTCTGTCATCAGTGCGACGATGTATGGCTGGGAGATGGTCTGGCCATAGCCTATGGGAAGCGGATAGTCGTTATATGCCGAATCCCAGAGGTCTTTTGGAACAAAGAGGTGGCGTTTTACCTGGGTTAATGCCTTCAATACCAGAGGATCCTTGATCCCCCTTGCCTTGATCTGTTTTTCTATCATATCCAGACGCTGGGTAATAAAGACGTCCCCGTCTTTTATCCCTTCTTTTTTGACAGGGGGGCTTTGAGGGGAGGGGTTGCACCCCGAAAAAAATGCCATTATTGGCAATATCAGCGCTGGGAGCATAAACTCAAGGACTGGGCCGTGATGAAAAATTTTGAGGATATCAGTCATCTCTAATCACCTCTTTTCATCTGTAAATCCTGGATTCCGGCCTTCGCCGGAATGACAAAAAAGGTTATTTTTCATTCCCCTTCGTGAATCGAAGATTCATGAAGGTTTCTATATAAATTGTATCCGATATGGCCATTGAAGGTCAATTTTGATGGTCCCGTAAAAAGCCTGTTTTGTTTAGATTGCTTTATTATTGGACAAATAGGATGTAACATATTATTATGTATATTGATCTAACTGTGACCTATCGATCACAACCAAGGATGAAAATTAATAAACAAGCAGTCGCTTATTATTATCATATACAGAAATTTGGAAACTCATTTTGTATAAGTAAATAATATTCGAT
>JAFGSM010000166.1 GCA_016934595.1 bacterium
CAGCCATCACCTTTGCATAGCTTTCGGACACTCTGGCCCAACGCTCTCGAAGTTGCCTTGTATGTTGTTCAACCAATTCGTCGAAATAATACCGGCGTGTTCCGTCCGTGTATGTAAAATCACGAGTTTCATGCTTTAGGGGGGCTAGTTTTCTTCGATCACTCTTGGGACCCTGAAGAATCCGTTTTTTTTGTCAGGGGCATTGGCCAGGGCCTCATCCTGGGGTAGAGAAGGTTTAACCTTATCTTCCCTGAATACATTGTCGGTTTGGAGGACATGGGAGGTAGGCTCTATATCCTTTGTGTCCAGTTGATTGAGTTTTTCCATATAAGATAAAATACTGTCCAGTTGTCTGGTGAATATCTCTTTTTCCTCTTCGCTGATCTCCATGCAGGCAAGATCAGCCACATATTCAACCTCTTTCTTAGTGATTTTCATAGATTATCCTATTGATATCTTATTGGATGATTTGCAGATTGGCATAGCGGGCCATAAGCTTCTTTTTCTGCCCCCTGAAGGCCACTACCAGCTTCATCATATCATCTTTGCCTTCGATTTGCAATATACTTCCCTTGCCCCACTGGGGATGCATTACGGATGCGCCAACAGTAAACTCCCCGGTTTGAGGATTGCCGCCAGCTTGAGGCTTCACGTTTGATTTAACAGTGACAGGCGGTGCTGCAGGTTCTTTTTGTTTGAATATAACCGGCTCTTTATCCCTGGCAATATGTTTGAATCTTCCTGATGAATGACCAATGGCCTTAGAGGGATAGGGATTAACCATGCCGTATCCGTGATATTCCATATCTTCTGTCATGATACACTCATCTGGCAGGTCTTCCAGGAATATGGACGGGCTGTTGTAATGGGTATAGCCGAAGATATTCCTTTCGTGGGCATACGTCAGATAGAGCCTTTTTTTTGCCCTTGTTATGCCCACATAACAGAGCCTCCGCTCTTCTTCAAACTCTTCATGACTTTCCAGGGATCTGGAATGAGGGAATATGCCCTGCTCCATCCCTGTAATAAAAACGACAGGGAATTCAAGTCCCTTGGCGCTGTGGAGGGTCATCAATGTTACCGCTGCCTTGTCGTCTTCGTAAGTGTCTAAATCCGTAAGCAATGAAACATGATCCAGAAATGCGGAAAGGGTAGGTTTTCCGGAACCTGTTCTAATGCCTCCTTCGGAAGGATGCGTGCCGCCTTCAAGATTTGATGAATCCGGCTCTTGTTTGTATTCGATCTCAAAACCATCTTGTTGAGTCATTGAGAACAGGTCTGCATTTTCAAAATCCTGTATTGCCGAGACAAGCTCCTTGACGTTCTCTATCCTTGCCTCCGCCTGTTCACTATGCCCTTTTTCAAGATAAGAGAGGTATCCGGTCTTTTTCAATATAAGGTTGAATATCTCCGTGACATTGGAGCGCGAAGCCGAGTCCCTCAGACCGTTTATCAATGAGTAAAAGGCATCGAGCCTTTTATGTGCTATAGCCGGCAGCAGCCTCTCTTCCAGCGCCTTTCCAATGGCTTCAAATAATGAGATCCCTTCCCTGGCGGATAATTCATCCAGTTTGTCCAGGGTCGCCTTTCCGATACCCCTGGGCGGGGAGTTTATGATTCGGCTCAGGCTGATGTTGTCCCTGGGATTGTTTATTGCCCTCATATACGCCAGACAATCCTTGATCTCCATACGTTCATAGAACCTTGTGCCTCCTACGATACGATAGGGCATATTTTGTTTTCGCAGGGCGTCCTCCAGAACACGGGATTGGGCGTTTACCCTGTAAAGTATGCAGAAGTCCCCGAGGCTTTTGAAATCCCCTTCGTCAGACAGATTTTTGATGGTCTGCGAAATATAAGACGCCTCGTCATGCTCGTCTTCAGCGCTATAGATGGTGATAGGATCGCCATGCTCATTTGCCGTCCAGAGCTTTTTGCCCTTTCGGTTTCGGTTTTTTTCTATCACAGCGCCTGCGACATCGAGTATCTTTTTGGTGGATCTGTAGTTTTGTTCAAGACGTATGATCCGTGCATGAGGATACCTTTTCTCGAAGTGCAGGATATTCCTAACCTCAGCGCCGCGCCAGCGGTAGATCGACTGATCATCGTCTCCCACCACGCAGAGGTTTTGGGTTTTTGCAGCCAAAAGGTCAAGGAGGGCAGATTGGGCGAGGTTGGTGTCCTGATATTCGTCAACAAGGATAAACTGCCAGCGTTCCTGATAATGTTCAAGGATATCAGGGTGTTTGCGAAACAGTCTGATGGTCATCATTATCAGATCATCAAAGTCAAGGGCATTGTTCAGCCTGAGGGCCTTTTCGTACATATGATAAAAATTGGACACCTTTTTCTCGAGAAAATTTTTGGCCCTCTTTGCATAATCATCCGCAGAGACATTGTCGTTTTTTGCCCTGCTGATGGCGGATAACACAGCGCTTGGGTTCATTACCTTTACGTCCACATTGGCCTCCTTGAAGCAGCATTTCATGAGCCTGAGCTGATCATCCGCATCAAATATGGCAAAACTGGAAGGGATATCCAGACGGTTTATATCCCGCCTAAGTATCCTGACACATGCAGAATGGAATGTGCTGATCCACATCCTTCTTGCCTGATCTCCTATAAGGGCCTCCATCCGGTTTTTCATCTCTGATGCGGCCTTGTTTGTAAAGGTGACGGCAATTATGCGGGTTGGGGAAAGGCCGAGTTCCTGAACCAGATAGCATATCCGGTATGTGATAACCCTTGTCTTTCCGGATCCTGCACCCGCGAGGATAAGCAGGGGGCCGTTTATGTGCGACACCGCCTCCCATTGCGGCTGGGTGAGAAGATCCCTGAACGGGCATTGATCTTTAGAAACTGATTGGGATTTTTCAGGTATCATGTTTTTGAAAATACAAAGTGATCTCATTCCCTGCAGCTTGCTTAAGGGAATTTTCACTTTTTTTTGAGTGTAATCAAATTTGATACGTCACCTTTTTTATCCATGATACCAAAAAAGTCTATGAATTATAAAGAGGCAATTTTTTCATAAGGAGAACTCCTTGAATAATTTGTCGTATGGATTTATGATATTATCCTTGGTATCCATGATAAATATTAGCAAAGACGGATTGGGTTAATGCCATTGAAGGTATTGAAGCGGATACCAAAGGAGGCGAACCTGAGGATTATATAGATATCCTGTCATAGATTTTTTATGGAAGAAAAGTTATGGAAAGGAAAGGGGAAAAAAGGATAAACAGGGGAAAAAGGATTTCCGGACTGGCAAAGCTGAAACCGGCAGGTGTATTTGTAGAATTTACCTTTAATTCTTCCGTGGCGGAGAATGTCTATCTTGCCGGTGAATTCAACAATTGGGATATCCATTCAATTCCGATGAGGAAGATAAATGAGAAAGAGTGGAAGGCGGCCCTGAGATTGATGCCAGGACGTTATGAATATAAATATTTCGTGGATGGGGCATGGGTGGAAGATGTTCCTGGCGCGGAAAAGGCCCAAAATTCTTTAGGTACTAAAAATTTGGTCATTTACATAGCATAGATATGGAGGTGCTCACAGATGGATAATTCGTGTAAATTCTTATCAGGTATAAAAAGTCCATTTGGCAGAGGTTCGTTGGGTGGAATTGATGATGCGCGCCCATTTTTGCCTCCAAGACTGATCTGCAATTTCTATGAAGCTATGCATCGCATGGATAAGAAGGAGCTGCATGAAGATGCCCTTCAGGATGGGGCGGCGCAATTTATGGGCTACTTTCTGCCCAAGAAGGATATTGAATTCGAGGTGATCCTGGCTGAGGCAGGTCTGTCAAAGAAAAGCGCTGAAACCCCTCTTAAGGATAAAGAACCATCACTCCAGGAATTGAGAACATGGGCGCAGGTTTCAAGGCATTTTATTCCTTTGCCCGGGATTGCCGGTCATCTTGATGAGTGGATATCCAAGGACAGGGACCTGTTGTTTCTCGGCCCTCCATTCTGTGGAAAGACAAGCCTTCTGACATATTTGTCCTTTGAGGCAAAAAGACGTGACAAGGAACGTATATCCGTTGTGCGGCTAAAGATCCATGAGGATTTCAGCGCCAAAGAGGCGGAAGGCGCTGTCACAAGGCTTGTAAAACATCTCGATCATATTGGGGCCGCTGGCAGGGATAAGCGTACTGTATTGGTGATCGACGATGTCCATAAATCCGGAACATTCCTCATAGCAAGAGAACTCTTGAGGTCTCCCCGTAATTATCACGTTTGGGGCGCTGCCAGGGCCAGGGAAATGGAGGATATTTTATCCGGAGGAGAGAAAAATCCATGGAATAAAAAGGATATTGTAAAAGATGCCTGCGACTTGACTGGTGAAGAAGACCGGGATTATTTTTTTGAGCATGTTCTCAAACCCATACTAATGAAAAACGGCAGGGATGATCAGATTGATGAGGTTAAGGCGGCTATAAAATCCATTGGGGGTGTGCCAGTCAGGTCTCTATGCCAGGTTTGGAAATTGATCAAAGAATCGCCCATGAATCTTCGATTCACAAAGGGGGAAGAAAATACCCTTTTTTGTAATTCCGGCGAAGGCCGGAATCCAGGATTTTCAAGTGAAGCAAGGCATGACAAAGGGATTAAATATGCGCCTTTGATCTTCAAGTCGCAAACCGGGGTAGATGAGATAGTGAAATCGGTTTTGCCGCAAACCATACCAGGCTTAAGGGCCCTTGTCATTGCAGATTTTTTAAATTGCCCTCCATGGGATCTTCTGATTTATCTCCTTTCCAGTGTTGAAGGTTTTGGACATGATCTTGCTGCCGGCACAATAGATGATTTGCGAAAATCATCGGCCCTGATGGATGATCCTGAAGAGCCTCGCAGGTCCTTTATGTATGGCCAGGCAAGAGAATGCGTCCGCAGGCCAGGAAACCTGGCGGACTGGTTCAAAGGTGAGATTTGGAATGGGATTCGTGATTTTCTTAAAGAAAAGGGACATTTGCAAGAGGCCGCATGCCCCAGTGATAAACTGTTCGCCTTCTGGCTTTCTTTGTCCGAGGAGGCAAAAAAGGCAGGGCAAAAGGATATAGCTCTTAGTTGTGCCGAAGCGGCCATTGAATACGCATCTTCTTTGGAACAGGAGGTGAATGCCTTATTTCAAACAGCCCTGGCAATGAATTTTTTGCAGGGAGAATGGGGTGAGGATGCTGTATATCTGCTCACAAGAGCTGTTGAAAAATCCATGCAACTGGAGAAAGACACGATTGACTCCGCCAATGCTAAGGCCATGCTCGGCATCCTTTTTCTCAATTCCTCCCCGCCGGATATAGAAAAGGCATTATCCTTTTTGCATGAAGCAAAGGATGCGTGTGAATTCCTTGGCGATGATAATGATGCCGGCCTGTTGAGTAAGATATTGGCGATTGTGAAGATAAATCAGGCGGCAAACCAGGGCGATAATGAAGGCGATAGTGAGATACATAAGGCCATCCAGTATGCCAGGCAGGCGGCATCGACATACCATAAACTCGAAAACATCATGGAAGAGATAGAAAGCCTTTATTTATTGGCATACTGCCTTCTTATACTTGATGAGCCGGATTGGGCACAGGCGATCTTCTGTTATCGCAAGGTTTTGGAACTCCTGAAGATCCCTGATCAGAAGGCCGATCGTGCCCGAACACTTTATCAGTTGGCATATTGCCTCTATAACCAGCCTGAGCCGGATTGGGCGGAGGCATTGAAGGCATCTAAAGAGTCTTGTGAGATTCTTAAGGGTTCCGTTGACGGGCGTGGTTTGGCGGATCATTTAATACAACTGGCGTGGTTGTATCATAACCAGCCTGATCCTGACTGGGATAGGGCAATAGCTCTTTATGGAGAGGCATTGGAGATTCTAAAGGATTCAGAGGATTCGGCAGACATGGGTATGGTGTTATACATGATGGGGTATTGCCTCCAAAACCGCCCTGATTCGGATTGGACAGGGGCAGCAGCGTATTACAGGAATGCCTTTGATCTCCAGGGGACTGAGGAACAAAGCGCTGACCGGGCCTTAACCCTTTTTCATCTGGCATATTGTCTGCAGAACCAGCCTGAGCCTGACTGGCCTGAGGCGATCGCCTTTTACAGCGGGGCATTAGGGCTGCAAACAGATCAACGGCAAAGGGCGGAGACACTTTATCTGCTGGGGTTTTGTCTATATAATCAACACTCGCCTGATTGGCTTGGCGCGATTGACTGTTTCCGGCAGGCCATCGGGCTTATGACCGATCCGGACCAACAGAAAGACCGGGCAGAATTATTGTATCATCTTGCATATTGCCTCCATAATCAACCATATCCTGACTGGTTTGAGGCTATCTCTTACTATCAGGGAGCCTTAGATCTTCTCACCAACCCTGACCAGAAAAAGGACAGGGAAAAAACCCTTTATCAACTGGCATATTGTCTCCAAAACCGGCCTGAGCCTGACTGGGCTGAAGCAATCGCCTATTACATACAGGCATTGGGGCTTCTTACAGATACTGAGGACAGGCGC
>JAFGSM010000167.1 GCA_016934595.1 bacterium
CCCTGCTGTTTTCTTTGCATAGTTTTTGACTTTTTGCCTATATTAAAACCCTATTCTCGGACAAGCTCCTAGTGGCTATAAAAAGATATATTTGATTCCGATATTAGTATATTTAACTCTGGATCTTACGTTTGCAATTAAAGATGGGAAAAATATTAAAAGAAAATTTTTGTTGATTTTTTTATTTCCGGTTTTTCACTTCTTATATGGATTAGGGTCAATATTAGGATTATTAAAAAGATTATCCAACAAATTTCAGAGACTAATTAAAAAGTAAGATATTTTAGCTATAAATCATAAGTAGGTTTAAATTCCATTGAAGCGTCTTTTCGATATTGTCTTTTCCTTAATCGGCCTATTGCTCACCTTCCCTATATTTCTGTTTTTAGCCATCTGGATAAAGATAGACTCACCTGGGCCTGTATTTTACCGTGGGGTGAGGGTGGGAAGGCACGGCAGGTTGTTTAGGATATTCAAGTTTCGCACCATGGTGTTGAATGCCGAAAAGATCGGCGGCCCGTCAACTGCTGATGATGATCCCAGAATAACCAGGGTTGGAAGGTTTATCAGGAGATTTAAATTTGACGAGCTGCCGCAGTTTATAAATGTGTTTTTTGGCGACATGAGTTTTGTAGGGCCGAGGCCCGAGGTACAGCACTATGTGGACATGTATACGGAGGAGGAGAAGGCTATATTGAATGTGCGGCCTGGGATCACGGATTGGGCCAGTATCTGGAACCCTGACGAGGGGGCAATACTGGCAGGAAGCCCTGATCCGGAAAAGACCTATATGGAAGAGATAAGGCCTCAAAAACTGAAGCTACAGCTTAAATATGCCAGAGAGCGAACATTTTGGACGGATATAAAGATAATCTTTGTGACGCTGTGGGTTATCGTCTTTGGCAAGGATAAATCTTTGGAGGGAGAACAATCACAATGATATCCGAAATCTGTGGCACACTGATAAAGAAAGAGCAGATTAAGGGCATTTCCGAAACCAGGATAAAGTCGATGTATGAGAGGATGGTGTTGCTCAGGCTGGTGGAGGAAAAGGTGGCTGATCTGGTTTCACAAAAGAGGGTCTTTTGCCCTTGCCATCTTTACGAAGGTCAGGAGGCGGTTGCTGTAGGTGTTTGCGAGTCGCTTGTCAAGGAGGACTATGTCTTTAGCACACACCGGTCTCATGGCCACTATCTGGCAAAGGGTGGAGACCTGAAGGCGATGATAGCGGAATTGTTTGGGAGGGGAACAGGCTGCTCAAAAGGCAGGGGTGGGTCCATGCACCTTGTTGCCACGGATATCGGATTCCCTGGAAGCTCTGCCATTGTGGCTGGCACTATACCGATTTCTGTGGGGGCTGCCCTCTCATTTTCCATTCGATGCAAGAGAAATGTCTCTGTGGCCTTTTTCGGTGACGGCGCTGCAAACGAGGGTGTGTTTTATGAGTCTTTGAATTTTGCGTCTCTGAGAAAACTGCCCGTTATCTTTATATGTGAAAATAATTTTTATACTACTCATATGCCTGTATCCGCCATGCACGCAGATACCGATCTGTTCAGAAAGGCCGGGGTATTCAATATATATTCAATCCGGATAGACGGGAATAACGTGCTTGAGGTATTCAAGACGGCAAAAGAGGCGATAGAAAGGGCAAGAAACGGGGATGGCCCGGCGCTGATAGAGTGCCTCACCTATCGATGGCGCGGTCATGTAGGACCCAATTATGACATAGACAAGGGTCTGAGGGAAAAGGCGGAGCTGGAGTGGTGGATGAAGAATTGTCCGGTTAAGAGGATTGAAAGGCTCTTGGTTGAAGAAGGGATACTCTCCGCCTCGGAGATAGGGCATACGAAGGAGCGGATCATGGATGAGATTGAGGAGGCTGTGAGTTTTGCTGAAAGGAGCCCATTCCCTGAGAGATAACCACAGTTCACTGTAAGAATAAAAAATTATTTTTACCACGGAAAGACACGGAATGTCACGGAAAAGATCATAATTCCGTGAGAACTCCGTGAAAAAATCCGTGGTTTTTTTATAAGCAAGGAGATAGGGCTATGAGAAGGATTACCTTTGCACAGGCAATAAATGAGACCTTTCACCAGATGATGGAAAGGGATAAAAGCCTTTTCCTGATAGGCCAGGGGGTCACCAGTCCCTGGTATGTGGGCACGACTACTGTGGGTCTTTATGAGAGGTTTGGAGATGGGAGGGTGATCGATACCCCTGTCTCGGAGAATGGGATCACCGGAGCTGCGGTGGGGGCGGCCATTGCGGGGATGCGTCCTGTGGTGATGCACCCGAGGATGGACTTTATGTATCTTGCCATGGACCAGATCATCAATCATGCAGGGAACTGGCGGTATATGTTCGGGGATCAGGTGAGCGTTCCCCTCACTGTCTGGGGGATTATCAACAGGGGAGGGGAGCAGGCAGCCCAGCACTCGCAGGCGATACATTCGATGTTTGCGCATGCCCCGGGGTTGAAGGTGGTTATGCCGGGCACCCCTTATGATGCAAAGGGCCTGCTAGTCTCCAGTATCTATGATGACGATCCCGTAATATTCGTGGATGACCGCTGGCTTTATTCCATAGAGGGGGATGTGCCTGAGGAGATATATACCGTGCCTATAGGTAAAGGTGTTGTCAGGAAAGAGGGGGATGATATCACTGTGGCTGCGACTTCTTATATGGTGCATGAGGCGTCAAAGGCAGCCCTGTCGCTTAAGGAGCAGGGGATAGATGCGGAGGTACTGGATCTGCGAACCATAAAGCCTATTGATGAGGGGCTTTTATTTGATTCCGTCAGGAAGACAGGCAGGCTTGTGATTGCGGACGGGGGGTGGAAGACGTGCGGTGTGGCTGCTGAGGTGTCCGCCCTGGTGTCGGAGAACTGCTTTGAGTATCTCAAAGCGCCTGTTGTGAGGGTGACACTGCCTGACACCCCTGCGCCTGCAAGCTCTGCGTTGGAGAAGAAGTATTATCCTGGGGCTGGGGATATAGTGAGGGCGGTAAAGAATGTAGTGGGGAGAAGATAATTTTTTACCACGGATTTTTCACGGAGTTGCACGGAATTAACCTTCCGTGATATTCCGTGTGCCTCCGTGGTGAAAATTAATTTAATTGATTAAGGTCTTTTTCCGTGTTTCTCCGTGTATTTCCGTGGTAGAAATTAATTTTTTAAGGTAACGGATTGTTGCATAAGGAGGAGGAATGGCATATAAGGTGCGGTTTGTAAATTATCCAAGGCAGTATCAACAGCTCAAAGGGAAATTTGACGGTGTATTCGAAGAGGTTATGTCTGGGGGCGATTTTATCATGAGGGGGCAATTGGAGAGGTTCGAGAAGAAGGTAGCAGAATATGTAGGGACAAGGCATGCCATAGGCGTGAATACCGGCACTGATGCCCTTTATCTTTCAGCACATGCGCTGGGTTTCGGGCCTGGTGATGAGGTTATAACCGTGGCCCATACCTTTGTGGCGACTGTGGGGGCGATTGTGCAGTGCGGGGCTACGCCTGTGCTCGTGGATATTAGGGATGATTTTAATATGGATGTCGGGCGAATAGAGGCGGCGATAACTTCTAAGACCAAGGGGATCATACCTGTGCATCTCAATGGCCATGCCTGTGATATGGAGGGGATCATGGAGATTGCATCCAGGTATAATCTGAGGGTGATCGAGGATGCCGCACAGGCGCTGGGTGCTCAATTTAAGGGGAGAAGGTGCGCATCTTTTGGGGACACAGGGATATTCAGCTTTTATCCTGCAAAGATGCTGGGCGCTGCCGGGGATGGGGGCATGGTGTGCACCAATGACGATGTATTGGCAAGAAAGATCAGGGCGTTTCGCGACAATGGGCGGGTGGATTCTGTGGAGGTTATTGAGTGTTTTGGCTGGTGCACAAGGCTTGACAATCTGCAGGCCGCTATTCTTGATATGAAGTTCGGGTATTTTGACGGATGGATTGAGCGGCGCAGGGAGATTGCCCGGATGTATGATGAGGGGTTATCGGGGGTGGGCGATATCATCACGCATCCCAGGGCGAATGGCGATTTCTTTGATGTGTATCAGAACTATGTGATCAGGTCAGGGCACAGGGATGCACTGGTGAAACATCTGAGGGGATCAGGCATAGAGGTCCTTATATCCTGGCCTGTGCCAGTTCATAAGCAGAAGGCATTGGGGCTGGGGCATTTCAACCTGCCGGTGACAGAGCGCATATCCAGGGAGGTAGTTTCATTGCCCATGTACCCTGAGCTTACCGGTGAAGAGGCAGAGATGGTTATTGATGCGGTGAGGGGGTTTTATGGCTGATTAAGATTTTTCGCGGCTTCTTGTGCCAGACAGTGTCCCGCTCTCAGTCTAATACTATTTTACCACGGAGTTTTCACGGAGATGCACGGAATAAATGTGAGCGCCGGTTGATGGGGAGCGGTATGGTTTCCGCCAGGTTTTCGTTTCCGCTCAACTCCATTTGGGATAAAGGGAAGAGGGTTAAGGTTATCTTTCTGCCGGTGAGGGGCTCCCCGATGTTTTTGGCCAAGTCGAAAGTCGAGGAGCCTGAGGCGATAACCCTTATCTTTTCAATATTGTCCACTATAAGTTTTAGATTTAAGCCGATATTGTCTATCTTTTGGGCTTCATCAATAATCAGAAGTTTGTTGTCACCGATAAAATCCTTCAATTTTTGTATTGATTGGCTCGACAGATAATACTGAGCGTCGATATCCTCTCCATTGACAAATAGGTGTCTTTCTTTTGTTTTTTGCAAATACTGCTTTAACAGTGTAGTCTTTCCAACCCTGCGCGGGCCGTAAATTACGATTACCTTGTTTATTTCATCTATTGACTGTAATTTATCTAATTGCTTTTGATGTATATACATAATAATATAATCGTAAATTCGGTCAGGTTGCTGACTGTATTTATAAAAATTTAGTCAATGAATTAACTGTATTATTACAAAATTTTTCGATTGCAGCAAGCGCTGTCAGGATAACATCCACCATGGATGGAAAAAGATCTTACATTTCTCCGATAAAATATCTTTATGATAGAATTCCCTTAACCAAGTTAAATGTCAAATTTTTTTCATATTACCGGTGTATGGGTCGAAAATAATAGGATGTCTTTTGGCTAAATCTGAAAAATGCCGGCAAGCCACTGAGGCAATCCATATGGGGTTATGAAGGTCCCTTCTGTTTGTTTAATATCCGCCGGATGTTCCAATGTCATATTCAGTATTGCGAGTTTTTCAGGCCTGTAGGCTTCTATGAAGCTCCAGGCGGATCTGGGGATTTTCGTCTTTTTTAGGGAAGCGAATTTGACTTCCAGGGCATAGGTTTTTCCGGCGTGCTCTATGACAAAATCCACCTCAGCGCCGGCCTTGCTGTGCCAGAATTTTAATGTGCTTTGAAACGGCAGGGATTTGTGGATTTCCGTAAAAACCCAGTTCTCAAGTAGTTGGCCCTTATCCGTTCTCAGGTACAATCCGGTTGAAAAGTTATTCAACAATTGATTTCGAATGCCATTGTCGATGAAGAATACCTTTGGCGCTTTGATGATCTCGCGGCGCTTTCCACCGGCAAAGGGGAGTGTTTTCTTCACAATGTGGCTTTCCTCCAAAATTTCACAGTAGGCGTTTATGGTTCCCACATCTACATTGCAGATAGAGGCCAGCTCAGAGAAATTTACAAGGTTGCCGATCTGTCCGGCCAATAGGGTCAACAATTTCCGAAAGGCATCCACTCGCTTGATCCTGAACAAATCCGAGGCGTCTCTTAGGATGAAAGCCTCTACAAGATCGTTGAGGAGCGTCTGTTTTTCATCAGGGCTCCCTGCGAGATAAACGGCAGGGTAGCTTCCAAAGACAAGCTGATGGGCGACGATCTTCTCGCACATGTGTCCTGCAGATACAGGATTGACAGGATCGGCATGGCTGATCAACTCTCTCACGCTAAACGGCATGAGCCGGTGTCTGGTCGCTCTTCCGGCCAACGATTCCCTTGTCCTGCTTCTTAAGTGAAAAGAGGATGAACCGGTGACCCATATAGGGATATTGAGCTTTGCGTCCACAAGGCCCTTGACAAATAGCCCTGCCTCTTCCATATGCTGTATTTCATCGATAAAGACGGCCTTGATAAAAGAATATTGTTCCCTCAACAGCTCCACAAAATCTACAACGGACGAACATCCCATTCTTAGCAGGGGATCTTCCATATTCAGGAATAATATATTTGGGGCAAACTGTTGCAGAAAATGCCAGATCAGGGTCGATTTTCCGGACTGCCGGGGACCTACCACCAGCATTGCCCGGTTAGCCTGAGTGTGAGTCTGCTCGATATCCCTGTGCACATAAATCGCCGGAAGGAGGCTGTTGATTAGCTCCCCTGCCCTCTCAGGTTTTATCACCCATGGGTTGAGTTGTTTTATCCTGTTCCGCACCTCGATGCCGAGCATGTCATTCCTTCCTTCCCCGGCTGTGGGGGATGAAATTCGGTTTTCTTATATTTACTCGCTAACCCCGCGGCAAGCTACGGGTTTAGCGCTTGTTTTGCATTTTCAAATAAAATTTAACACATCCAATATCGATTGTCAATCCAAATAAGCCTGGTTAAATAGGCAACAGGGACATTTACCAAAGGCATGTATCCATAACACTTTTAAATATCCCCAGGGGCTTTGGTAAAAAAATATTTTTACCACGGATTTTTCACGGAGATACACGGAATTAAAGAGGAGGTCCTTTCTGAAGTGATCTCCTCCTCTCTTTCTTCAGTCATGCGTCAAGGGGATTTCCTCTTTTCGGGATCAGCGCAGTTCCTGTGCCTGTTTGGCGTTTGCCGGGGGATATAAGGTTTATGGATTAAAGCAGAAAAAGTGGTTATAATAGTGGATATAGAAGGGTTAAAAGGTTGTGCTTGATTATAACGAGGGAAGATCAAAATCGGCAGAGGCAACGTCTGAAGGTTAAGGGGGCATTGGCAGTATGAAAAATAATATCTTGAAAATAAAATATACAGACGATTTTTTACTTTCACTTAAGGAAAACAAAGAGGAGTTTGAAGAAGAAGCACGGTGTCTTTTAGCGATAAAACTTTATGAGCTTGGCAGAATATCCTCAGGCAAAACTGCAAAATTGGCCGGATTAAGCAGGGTAAATTTTTTAATGAGATTAAGACAATATAAAGTATCCCCATTTCAGGTAGATTTAGAAGAGGTTATAGAGGAAGCAAAAAATGGAGAATAAGGGTAAATCCATTGTTGTTAATACGTCGCCATGGATTGCCCTTTCAATATGCGGTCAGATTCCATTACTCAAGAGGATATATATGGGCATGCTTTCTTCTTTACAACCATTAATAAAACAGATAATAGATAATGGTATTTGGATTAAGGATGATTTAGTGCAGGGGATATTAATAGAAGCTGGGGAGAAGTAAACATGATGAACTCGTAAAAAGTCGAAAGATTCAATTTTTTGTCATTCCGGCGAAAGCCGGAATCCGGTGTTTACAAAAACTTATGCGGGATGAACAGGTGGATTATGTTGTGCAGTGTATCAGAGAGATTTTGTTATAATGCTGAATGCGGATAACCGGTTATGCTTCCATAAAATACCGCAATGAGGAGGATCAGTTGGCTGAAAGTCCAAATCCTGACCGGTTTTATAGGGAAAGCATCCTTAGATGTGTTTCAGGGCTGATTTGTTGGTGAGCAGGTTTTTTTAGTATAATTTAAACATGAGGGGAAAAGACGGGAAAGACAGTGTATGGAAAGAGGCAATAGAGACCTATTTTAATGATTTTCTGGAGTTTTTCTTTCCTCAGATAGCGGATGACATAGCCTTTGAGAGGGGGTATGATTTTCTTGACAAGGAACTTAAAAGGATCATTCGTGAAGGGAAGACAGGGAAAAGGCATGCCGATCTTTTGGTAAAGGTATATCTTAAGGATGGGCAGGAAAAGTGGCTGTTGGTTCATATAGAGGTTCAGGGCTACTATGAGAAGGGATTTGCCGAGCGGATGTTTATATGCAATTACCGGATATTTGACAGATACAGGAAGGAAATTATCAGTCTGGCCATTTTGGCGGATGATGTGCCGGGGTTCAGGCCGGAAAAGTATGAGACATCGAGGTGGGGCTTCAGGCATTTTTTCCAGTTTCCCACAGTAAAGCTTATTGATTATAAGGGCAGGTGGGAGGAATTGGAGGGGATGCGCAACCCCTTTGCCATAATAGTCATGGCCCACATGAAGGAGATGGAAACTAAAAAAGATATGGGTAACCGCCGGTTTTGGAAGGTTAGTTTAGTAAAGAGGCTTTATGGGAAGGGTTACAAAAAGGAAGACATCCTGCTTTTATATAAATTTATTGACTGGTTGATTTTTTTGCCTGACAAGGAGAATGAAAGATTTCATGAAGAGGTCACCAGATATGAGGAGGAAAAGAAGATGCCTTATATAACTACCGCAGAAAAGATTGGGGTTGAGAAGGGTGAAAAGATAGGGATTGAGAAGGGCGAAAAGATAGGGATTGAGAAGGGTGAAAAGATAGGGGTTGAGAAGGGGAAGAAGGAGGATATAGTGGAGGTGCTTGAGACCCGTTTTGGGACTGTATCACAGAGCCTGTTAGAGAAGATAAAAGAAGCAAGGGATGATACTGTACTATCTTCGTTTCTTAAAAAAGCTGTATTGGCCAAGGATATTGAAGAGTTTGAACAATTTATTAATAAGGCCCTCAATTAGATCATCGGGAAGTGTAAGGCAACCAGGAGGATCGTGCAGGTATGTTCCAAACTGTGCAGATGCTCACGCCTTTGCCCAAACCATGGAAACCCTCAGAAAAAGGCTCATGGCTCTCTGGCGGCAATTTAAGGAACACCCTATAGCTCGTGCCGGTCTTATCGCATGAACGCCGAAAAAATAGGCGGCCTGTCAACTGCCGGTGATGATCCAGGAATAACAACTTTTCCGGAGCTTACCAATGAAGAGGCGGGGATGGTTATCGGTGCCGTGAGGGGGTTTTAAAAGAGTACAGATGGTTAGAGATGGTTATCAGTGCAGTGCGGGGGGTTTGTGGCTGATTAAGATTCCCGCTGCTTATAAAGATTATCAATAACTGCTCAATATCCTGTGGAAATAGTAACTTATTGCCATTTCATGTTTAGGAAGCATTTTGGTCTCTCTGAAAATATAGATCATCCGGCGGCCCAAAATGAGTTTCTAAATTTCTGATAATATGTTGAGCAGTCACATATTGAGCAGTTACTGATTATCATGAACGTTTATTCAGAATCTCGCGGAGCTTTTTTCTCTCCTTAGGCTTCAGCCCTGCTAACCTCTCTTCAAGTTTCAGCACTGATAATATCTCTTCAGGCTTCAGTCCTGCCAGCCTCTCTTCAGGCTTCAGCCCTGCTAATCTCTCTTCAAGGGTCATGCCTTCAAAAAACTTTTTCTTCATAATCTCTATGGATGTGGTAAATTCAGATAATTGTCTGATTTCTATATTATTCATACGAAGCTCCTTTTTAAATATGTTCTGACAAATATAATTTAATGCATCAAAATGCCGGATCCTGATCTGTTTTTTTGCTCGCCTCATATTTTTTATAATTTGAGCAAAATAGATTAATGAAACTCTCAGGGTCTTTTCGGCCTATTATCTTTAAGTCTATCCAGTAAAAATGTTGCTGGATATCCGCATGACTATATACGCCTTCTTCTGTCTTGCCCTTCATAATAAAATCATACCCTTACTCTACCATGTCGTCAACAATGCAAGGCCCCGGTAACCAGTGGATAACGGGGCGGTGTCCTATTTGTCTCAAATGACATTTCTTGATTGACATGACACTCATCTTACAGAAAAAGCATTGACGATAGATTTAATGATGTATATAATATACATTATAATATGTTAGGAGAAGGATATGCACAGGCTTAAAAGAACACAGGTGTACTTTCCTGAAGATCTGCTTAGGGACTTAAAAAGAAAGGCCGAGGAGGAAAAGACTACTATAGCTCATATCGTAAGAAATGCGGTTTCAGAGGTTTTAAGAAGAGAAAGAAAGAGAAACTGGATGGAAGATTCGTTGTGGGATATGCTCGGTGCAAGCAGCTCGACAGACAGGGATCTCTCTGTAAATCATGATAAATATCTTTATGGTAAAAACAAATGAGGATCTTTGTAGATACATCGGCATGGCTTGCACTCAATGACAAAAACGATCAGTATCATGATAGAGCGGTCGAAAAGTCCTCAGAAATAAAAAGGCAAAGGATTGAGCTTATAACATCGGAGTATATAATTGATGAAAGTATAACACTGATCAGGTACAGGGTCTCTCATCAGGCGGCTGTTATTTTTGGAGACTCGCTGTTGAATAGTGATATAGCAAGGATTATAGATGTGACAGAAGAAGACAGGTTTAGTGCATGGGGAATATTTAAAAGATATGATGATAAAGAGTTCAGCTTTACCGACTGTATAAGCTTTGTATTGATGAAAAATCTGAAACTTCAAAAAGTATTTACATATGACAAGCATTTTGAGCAAATGAGATTTTCGGTGTTTTAGATAAAATATGAACAATAAGCCGATGTTGAGGCTGCGGTTCCTGGAATAGAATTTGATTTGGATTAATAAAGGAAAAACTTACAATGAGGCGATCTCCATCGACCGGATCAGTGCAGATCCTGTCCCTGTTTGCATTTGCCGGGATAGAGGTATAATAAAAATATAGCAGTAAAAGGTATATGCAGAGGACCCTTATCGTATGGCCAAGCAGAGATATTTATAGTAAATCCCCATGCCGCTTTGCGGCGCCACGAAGGGTGAAAAATATCGATTTTTCAAAGAAGCTAAGGAATAGTAGTCGCCTAAGGTAAGGGTAAGCCCTATTTTACACGTTTTGTTAACAAAAGAGGATAATGTTGTTGTTGCGCGTTGTCTGGATTTTACAGTATCTTCTCATGGAGAAGACGCGACAGATGCCCTGAAATCTTTGGCAGAGGCAATTAAAGAATATATTTTGACATCAATAGAAGGCTCCAACATAGACAACTTGTATAATCCTGCACATAATAAATATTGGAGAATGTTTAATGAGCTTGAGTCCAGACAATTGTATAAAAACTTTAAACAGTTTTTGTCAAAATCAAAACTGCTGAAATCCCCAAAAGAACTTGAACAACTGGCAGTTGAAGTAACCTATGCCTGAGAGCATGGAATTAAGAAAGGAGGAGGATCTGTTGGCTGGGAGATCTAATGCGGATTTGTTTTATAGAGAGAGAGGATACTGCCGGATAAGCTGCGGCCGGCTTTGAGATATAGGGAAGATATTAGTCTTGGGAAGGATTTAAAGATTATTCTTGTGACCTTGATGCGGGTGTTTAAAATGAGATGGTCTCTATAGGTATGAGCATTAAAAGATTTTTTTACCACGGATTTTTCACGGAGTTTCACGGAAAATCATAATTCCATGCAACTTCGTGATTTGTTTAATTCTTGATTGACATGACGCTAAGCGATCCACCTTATCGGCAAACCGGAATTTTAATGTGTTTTTAGGCTAACACACCACCTTATCGGCAAACCGGAATTTTAATGTGCTTTTAGGCCAACACACAGTGTAAATCATGATAAATGAAAACCTTCGAGAGAAAATTAGTAGTAGACTACAAAACATTATTATTGAATTGGATTTGTTAATAGAAGGCCAAAAAGCCTTATGCAAAAAATTTGATGACGTCTTCGGTAAGCTAATTCAAGATATTGAAAACTTTAATAGAGAAATGGCCGGATGGATTTCAAAAGACCCTTGTAAACGGCCTTGATAATATGGAAGAGGATCATGGAGATTGCCTCCGGGCAGGCTCAAGCGGTCAGGTTATGAAGCTTAGATAATTGTCCCGGCAAATCACCTGATATAAGGCATTATCATAGTTTTCTTTCCACTCTTTCGATTCTTTATATTTATCTTTTATCATTTTAATTTCATAACCGAACAGTTTGCCTTCTCTTTCTTCCACCCAATCAATTTCCTTTTGGTTGTATGTGCGCCAAAAATAATTATTCGACCATATGCCCTGGTAGCGCTGTTTTTTTAACCTTTCGATAATAATATAATTCTCCCATAATTCCCCTGTGTCATTTCTAAGGTGAAGAGGATTGAAATTATTGATGAGCGAGTTGCGAATACCGTTATCGTAAAAATAGCAGCGCTGCATTTTTGCGATTTCTTTTCGCAAATTGCGGCTGAATCCACTTTAACAGTGTAGTCTTTCCAACCCTGCGCGGGCCGTAAATTACAATAACCTTGTTTATTTCATCTATTGACTGTAATTTATCTAATTGCTTTTGATGTATATACATAATAATAAAATCTTAAATCTCTATGGGTATTATTCCCCGCCCCTTGGGGCGTTTAAAAAATCTCCTTTTGATACCCCGCTGCTTGCGGCGGGGTAGTTCATTTAGGTCATTTTGCTGACCAAGTTTTTATAAATTCAGTCAATTAAGTAATTATATTATTACAAAATTTTTCGATTGTATCAAGCTCTGCAAGCAACTCCTTTATTTGTTTAATTCTTGATTGATGATCTCGTAGAAAGTCGAAATACCATATTTTTTGTCATTCCTGCGAAAGCCGGAATCCAGGTCTATATGGGGATATTGATTATGGTTCCAATTTTTTGTCATTCCTGCGAAAGCCGGAATCCAGGTCTATATGGGGATATTGATTATGGTTCCAAAAGGCGAACCGGCTGATCCCTGGTTAAAACAATAGCGTTTTGCGGCCTATAATTTTATAAAGGACTGTGAATCTTTTCACTGTGATGGATTAAAGCATAAAAAGTGATTATAATAGTGGACGGTGGATATAGGAGAGCTAAGAGGTATGGGCGGCTGAGTTATAGTTGGCGGCTATACCCTGACAAATATATACTTTAAGCGATCACAAATTACTTTTTTAAGATATAAGAAGCCGTCTGCAAATAACTCATACATACCCCAGAGGCTTTTATACATCGAAAGCATGGTGAAGGTCTAAATTGGTTCAAGTTATTTGCGGACAATTCCTAAGAGAATTGTTCGATATCCAGATAATCCTGAAGGCCATACCATCCATGCCGTTTGGATATGGCGGATATTAATTTGGCGGGTACTGATCTTGACATTGTTTGCATAACAGTGTAGATTATAAAATATAAAAAGATATTTATGGTATAATTTAAAGCAGTAGTTTTAACACTCTACTTTTGTGCTTTTTTATAATAGTTCTTATTTTTCAATAACTCTACTTTTGCACTTTTTTAAAATAAGCCATATCTTTCAATTAGATATTGATACAAACAAAATAATACGTTTTGTTAATGTTTTCAGTTAGTTCTACAAAAAGTGCAAAAGTAGAGTCAATAAGATATCTGGTTAAACAAAGCAATATTTTTTATCAATGTTTTCATAAGGTTACATAAAAAGTGCAAAAGTAGAGTTAACAAAGGGTTTGTGTAAAATAATATGCCTACGACACTTGAAATAAAGAAGAAATTGGAGAAGGTTTTTGATGTTAAGCAGTCAGATATCCTCGCAGAGGTGATTTCTGATGCCTATAATGAGCTTGTAAAGACAAGCGATTTCAGTGAGCTAAAGTCTATAGTTAAGGAAATCGCTGAGGTACAGAAGAGAACGGAAGTGAAGGTTGAGGAGCTTGCCGAGGCACAGAAGAGAACGGAAGTGAAGGTTGAGGAGCTTGCCGAGGCACA
>JAFGSM010000168.1 GCA_016934595.1 bacterium
ATGATGGGAATGTACGGCATGATGGGAATGTACGGCATGATGGGAATGTACGGCATGATGGGAATGTACGGCATGATGGGAATGTACAGCATGATGGGAATGTACAGCCCGTTCAGCTTTTACAATCTTTACTATCCGGTTGAAACAGCCGGTGGTCTTACGTATCAAGCACCATTTCTGCAGATTGCACCTCTTCTAGGCGTTGCAGGCTTGTACAAGCAGCTTTTTCCAAACCTTTTTAATCCTCAAACGACACTTGGTGTAGCAACTACTTCACCAGTTGCTGCTGCCTCAGGCTTGCTCTTTTAATCATACTTATACATAAGGAGATGAGGCGAGTTTACGTTTTCTCAAGATACGCAACCGCTGTTTAAATGAGACTTTTTAGTGAGGACAGTAAGTACATAATTGAAAGACTCATTAATGATATCAATTAATAATATCTTATAAATAAAAGGGCGCTGGGGGGGGTGCCTGCGCCCTTTTATGGTTTGGATTTTTTTTCAGGCAACCTTGATGGCCTCGTAAAAAGTCAGAACACGGAAAAACCGGAGCCCACGTTATACACCGCTGCATCATGAACAAGAACGAGTCTTGAGCAGTCTAAAAAATCATTGGAAGGGATTGACGGTATTTGTGGATCATCCGTATATCCCCATGGATAACAACGGATCCGAAAGGACATTAAGGAATTCAGCGCTCGGAAGAAAGAATTATTATGGTTCGGGAACATTATGGAGCGCCCGGTTCACCGCAATCATGTTGAGCATATTTGAGACTCTGGAGCTTTGGGGAATCAACCAGCTCCAATGGCTTTCTGAATATTTGCAGGCGTGTGCCCTCGAAGGAGGAAACCCTCCGCACGAGATCGCTCCATTTCTGCCTTGGCACAGAAAACAAACAGAAGAACCGAAGAAAGTGTATTGTGGCAGGGCATTTTCAAAATCGGATATTGAATGTATAAAGACAATCGTGAACGAAGACACAAGCAGCAACAGAACAACCATATCCCGTATTGTCTGTGAATACCTGGACTGGTATACATCGAACGGAAGACGCAAAGAGCGAAGTATGAGACTTGCCCTCTTAAAAATGGAAAAGGATGGATATATATCCCTGCCTCCCGCAGAGAGCGCCCGTCAGGCCGTTCAGTTACCCATTACCCATACCACACAAACAGCGCCCCAAGAAGATATCTTTCTACCACCAGAGGCATTGTCCCATCTTTCAATTCGTATAGCAGAAACAAAACAAGACAAATCCTTATGGAATGAATATATCGACCGGTATCATTACATGGGCTATAAAACAATTCCTGGCAATTATCTGAAATATTTTATCTGTGCGGGAGATGATCTGCTGTGTCTCATGGGATTTGGACCTGCTGCATGGCGAATAGCTCCCCGTGATGAGTTTATCGGATGGTCTGATAAGGCACGACAAGAAAACCTCCATTTACTGATCAATAACAATCGATTCCTCATATTACCCTGGATATTTTCAAAAAATCTTGCATCAAAGATCCTTTCCCTCACCTCAAAGAGAATAGCAGATGATTGGGAACAGCGCTATAACTATAGACCCGTCCTGCTTGAAACCTTTGTCGATAAAGACCGATTCCCCGGCACCTGTTACAAAGCTGCTAATTGGCGTTTTGTGGGAGTCACAAAAGGCCGCGGGAAAAAAGACCGTTTTCATAACATAACTCTGCCTCAAAAAAATATCTTTGTTTACCCTATAACTAAAAATTTTGAAAAACTCCTCTGTTGATTGGGGAATTATCGAATGTTTACTCTACGTCACATAACTGTGGAGGTAACATAATGGCTCTTTGTGGGAGTCACAAAAGGCCGGGGAAAAAAGATCGGTTTCATCAAATAACTCTGCCACCAAAAAATATCTTTGTTTACCCTATAACCAAAAATTATGAAAAACTCTTCTGTTGATTGGGGGAATTATCGAATGTTTACCTTCCGTGAAAAGGAAAATTTTTTTTCCTAAAAAAACGAAAGCCGTAAGGTAAAAAATTATATTTCGTCTTATAAACATAAATATTGGTATATATTTTGCATTCATAAAAGGGGAACGTACTTTATTATGCGTTTTACAATTCTGGGTGAATCAAAAAGGGGGAGGAAGCCAATGAAAAACCTATGCATAAAGAATGATAATAAGACAAGAAACAAGACAAAAAGGCGTCTTTGTTTGCTTGTTGTCCTTTTATTTATCTTTACGGTCGGATGGCGCACAGCGGCACGGGCTGAAACTTTTATGCAGATCAAAAATGAGTGGGAAGGTTGGAGCAATAGCGAGGCATTTCCCACAAAAGACTGGTCAGTCATTAAGACCGAGGCCAAGTGGGAAGAGGTCTGGAACAAGCTTTACAGCCATCTCCTGCATCCGTTATCCACAACTTCGCCTCCTCCTGTTCCTGATATTGATTTTAACACTGATATGATCATAGCTGTTTTTAATGGCGCCATGCCTAACGGCGGCTGCGATGTCGAGATCATCCAGGTTGTAAAGCAAGAAGAGAAAATCCTGGTAAAGATTAAGGAAACTCGCCCGTCAGGAGGATACGCCGTAGTTTCATACCCTTATCACATTGTTCAGGTTGAAAGATCAGACCTTCCCGTGGAATTTCTTATCACCGAGACGGTGGGAGATTCGCCGTCTCAATATCCTGTGACATATCCGGGCTATAATTATCCCACGCCTCCATATTTCCCAGGGCTGTCTCCCAGTATTAATCCCTATTTCCCATCCTACGGGCCTTCTTATCTATATCCCAGTCAGTATTCACCCGTCAGGCCAGATTATTTTTATCCCCAGTATCCCCCCCTTAATCAGTCGCCATATAATCCCATAGGGAGTTTCAACTTTCAAAATACAATGCCTTTCTGGCCTTCCAATGGATTCATAGGAACTGGCGCCAGCGCCTTTTTCCCTAATCTTGGACAGTCATTAACAGGCGGCTATTTACCTTATTCGCCTTCGGCCAGTTCCTGGCCAGGCATCAATTCTTTTCTTAATTATCCATGGGGTTCTTCACAGGGAACTGGATGGACAAATTACCCTGTACTTGGACTTGGGTATGGTTTTCCCTATACAGGTTTGGCTGGATGGTGATGATCTATGTGTGCTTATTTGACGGCTGTAATGGCCATGACAACCTTGCTTCTAAGGCTGTTTTTCGGAATAAACCATAATCCTTATTATCAAAAAATAATTAATACTCTACTTTTGCACTTTTTTAAAATAAGTCATATTTTTCAATAAGATATCGGATCAACCCAAATAACATGATTTATCAATATTTTCATAGATTTACACAAAAAAGTGCAAAAGTAGAGGAAATATAGACATGAAAAAAATATAGAAAACATTTTGCATAACGCTTTTAGGAGGGTATATGATAAGCAAAAGCAAGCTGTCCGGATTCATCATTATCACCATCATCGCATTATCAATCACATCCATAATCGCCTATGCCCAATGGACGGCATATACAGGTTCTAATCCATACTCATCCTATAACCCATATTTTTCATACGGTTTGGGCAATATTTACAGCGGGTTCGGAGTTTCCGGTCAATACGGGCTCCCGGGCTATGGGCTCTGGGGCTCTGGGGCCGTTGGCGGGCTTTCACCTATCTATGGGGGCTTTGGAAACCCTGGTGTATATGGCGGATTCAATTGGGGCCAACCTTATAACCTGGGCTTGATCGCCTCATCACCCTCCTTATGGGGCAATCCTGGGGCAACTCCATGGGGAAACAACCTATGGAACAACCCTCTTGTAAATCCCTGGGGCGGCAGTCCCTGGCAGACATATTCTAATTATATGTGGCCCCCGCAATCCTACTCACAACAGTGGCCGCCTGGATATACTGCGCCAAATTACGGGTGGCAAAACATGTCTCCCCCTTATTTTTCATATCCCCCCTATGATCCCACTTATCCCCGCAACCCTGCCTATGCAGCAGGCATATCCGGAAATATAAGCGATGAAGACATAGATGATGAGGAATACCTTGTTTACTCCGCCCTTATCAAGGCCAAGTATAATTCCAATAACATCCTCATACTCAAGCATACATATACAGGTTCTCTTGTCGAAGAGCCAGATTATAATTATCTGAAAGGTCATTTAACAGGGTTAGAAATTTCGGCAGTTCAGGATTACCTGGCTAAGAACAGCAAGTGGTACTATCTTGATGATGATTTTGACCTCGATGACTATGAGCTGGTTCCGCTGGACACACAGATGCTATATAACGTGGTGCGCCTTTCCAGGGTAGGTTTTAATTCAGGCCTGAACCAGGCATTTGTTTATGCAGAGAGGGCTGAGGCTTCCCTTGCAGGCGCAGGGTATTACTACCTTCTTGCTAAGGAAGATGGCGTCTGGAAGGTAAAATCCCAGATTCAGTTGTGGATTTCTTAAAAAAGAGAAAGGGGAAAGAGATGAAGAATAAAGTGAATAAAGGGAAAAACAGACTTATAGCAGTGGCATTCACCTTCATTTTCGGTTTTCTATGCTTGGGCCTTATTCTCCCCGATGGATATTGTTCAGCCGATAATCCATATTGTTCAGGAGATCAAGACAAAATCCAGGAATTAGTGGAAGATTTTAAGGAGAAGTATGGTGAAGATGTCAAAATCTCTTGGAATGAAAATACTGCTGTGCCTTACATTGTTGGCGGCATGGAGATAGGCTCATCCACAAAAACCCCGAAGGAAACGGCCCTTTCTTTCTTATCGGAGAATGCCTCATTCTTCGGTCTTGATATCGATGACCTTGAGTTTAATGACATTCAGGAAAACGCCTATATGAAGTATGTCGACTTTGACCAGTTTTATAAGGGGGTGCATGTATATAGTGGAGACATAAGGGTCTTTTTGAGGCTAACCGATGGAGCCGTAAGCAGTGTATCCTCACGCTATTTTCCCTGCATCGACCTTGACGTTGTCCCCAAAATAACGGCAGAAGAGGCGGCAGCGGTGGTTAAGGCAGATTTAGGGGCATGGAGCCTGGTCAATGTTGAAACGAGTTTCTCCGAATATGGAATAGCCCAAAAACAAGTATCACCAATTGTGCCTGAGTTAATTATCTATCCTAAAGACAACGGCAAGGAGATGTATCTTTGCTGGAGTTTCATGTTCCATATAGAAATGCCCTACGGCCCTTATGGATCATGGTACTACTATATTGATGCCAAGACAGGAAACATAGTCAGTCACGGCAGTCTCATGATTAGCGGCGAAAGCGGAAACGGAAATACAACTAATAATACTTCCTCAATCTACAATAATTACTATAACAATTACTATAACCGTCAGGCAAATAGTTTTAACTGGCTATCAGGACCGGTCTATAATCAGACCCCTTATTATGTCAGCCCATACAATAATACCTTTAATAACACCTTTTTCCCTGTTTATAATACCCCTTATTCTCATTCATTTTTTAATCCGGTATTCAATAATAATCCAGTATTCAATACCAACAACTTTTTCCCTCAGTTTGACCTACCTTTCTCATCCTCATTTTCCAATCCTATGCTGAATTTTGAAAGCCCATACTATAACTTTTCCCCTCTACCTTCCATATACGATTGGAGCCAGCCTTATACTGATAGCTATATCAGTTGGTATCAGCCTTATACCAGTTGGAGCCAACCTTATAATAGCTGGTATCAGCCATATCCAACGTCTCCACCTCCTGTTGGCTACACGCCTGTTCCAATTACACACTCTTCATATGTGCCGGACGGCCCATGGGATTATTACTATCCATGGAACCCAAATGATCCTTCTTTTAGTATCTGGCCACCTTCAATTTATAACCCTACAAACTATCCTTATTCTTATTATTAATGGGGAAGATGGGAGGCATCTTCATATGTCATTCAAAGCAGGAGGATTAAGATCAGACGATTAGGAGCTGTCCGAAAATAACTTAAACATTTCTCTAAATATGTTATGCTATGTACATGGATAACACGTTGGTCAATTCTGTTCGGGAAAAGTATGTTGCATTGGAGACATTTTTAAATGAACGCTCAAAGCGCATCTGGGCATCTGTAGAAGCAAAGGCTCTCGGTCGAGGAGGAAAGGTTTTGGTTTCTGCTGCAACTAATCTGTCCCGGACAACCATCAATCGGGGCATACGGGAACTTAACCAGCCTTTTGAGAGTACCACTGATGGTCGGACTCGCTCTGAAGGAGGTGGTCGCAAACGACTTACAGAGCAAGCGCCCAAGCTTATTGACAAGCTCAAGGAACTTGTTGAAGATACAACCTGCGGTGATCCCGAGACACCTCTTTTATGGACCTGTAAAAGTACGCGGCAACTCTCAGAAACCCTTAATGATCAAGGGTACCACATCGGACGTCAAAAAATTTCAGAGCTGCTTTCAGATCTTGGATATAGTCTGCAGGGGAATCGAAAGACAATGGAAGGGGACTGTCATCCAGACAGGGACAAGCAATTTCGTTACTTGAATAGAAGAGTTCAATTATTTCAGCGTCATAGCCAACCGGTTATTTCGGTTGACACAAAAAAGAAAGAGCTTATAGGAAACTTCTCCAATAAAGGCAAGGAGTGGCGACCGAAAGGGAAGCCTCAGCAAACAGATGCTCATGATTTCGGCAAGGATCGCGTAAACCCATACTGCATATATGACCAGACTGCAAATGTTGGCTGGGTGAGTGTTGGAACCGATTATGACACCGCAGAGTTTGCAGTGGAGAGCATTAGGCGGTGGTGGCGCAAAATGGGCCTATTACGGTATCCCGATGCCAAACATCTGCTTGTCACCGCTGATTGCGGCGGTAGCAACGGCTACCGTGTGAGGTTATGGAAGGTTGCTCTTCAGGCGCTTGCAGATGAGACAGGGATGCGAATTTCAGTCTGTCATTTTCCACCAGGAACAAGCAAATGGAACAAGATTGAACACCGTATATTTTGCCACATTAGCACGAACTGGCGAGGAAAACCTCTGACAAGTCATGAGGTCGTGGTAAATTTAATCGGAAATACAACCACGCGAGAAGGGCTCAGTATCCAGGCGGAGTTAGATACAAATGAATACCGAAAAGGCAAAAAGGTCAGTGATGAAGAAATAAGCAGTCTTAATATCAGACGAGCTCGGTTCCATGGTGAATGGAACTACAAAATTATACCAAAATGTTCAACTTAATTACGGACAGTTCCTAATTGAAAATATGGTGAAACATCCATGAATCTTTGATGGTCTTGTAAAAGTCTGTTTTGCTTTATAAGGAGGAAAGGAAAATGAAAACTAAACTCAAATTGGCGTTTTTCTTTTTTATCATCCTCGCAGCAACTATAATCACTGCCACAAATGGTTATACACAGTGGTTTCCTTATGGCGGATTTACCCCTTATTCTTATAATTCATATAATTTCTATAATCCGTTCAACTTCGGCAATCCCTATGGCTATAGCTGGAATCAGCCTTTTGCTTATAGCTACAGCAACTGGAGCCAGCCATATTATGGATGGAACCAGCCCTACTATAGTTATGGATGGAATCTACCCTATAGCTATTATAATTATGATCAACCTGTTTCTGGTTATGAGTGGTTTCAATATTCGCCTACCGGTTCTATTATGCTGCCAATTAATAGTTATGGCTTTCCTATCGGTTATGATGAACCTTATCCCCCATATTACCCAGCGTACATGCCAGGCACTATCTGGAATAGCCCTCTTTCAGGTTATAATCCTTATTTAAATATAGGATTCAGTTTTTAGGTGTAAGGGGTGAGTTAATGAGTCATGATTCAGAATGACCCTGTAACCAGTGGCCGTAATGGGCCAGTACCAATTAAAATAGGCCTGAATATGTATGCTGGACCGGAATATTATGGTCTATACCTGTGAGATGTGCTATACTATAACTCATCGGTATATGAAAGGAGATAAAAGGGGATATTTACAAGTAACCTCGGACCTTATAAATACTTGTTTGCTCTCCAATTTGTTCTTAGATTTAACTATTGAAAGGGAAACCTTAATGAGGCTGTTCGGCATCTCGTTTTGCTATCATTATCATTCGCCAGAAGGTAAACGATGCTTCCCCGGAATAGAACTATTTTTTTTACCTGCATGTGCCTAGCTATTTTATTGCTCTTTTGTACTTTTTTAAGCAGATGGATACGCACAGGGGGCGATAACGTCTTTCTTTTGACGCCGCATCCCCGCCCATAGATGAAGCTCTATTTTCAAACGATCCCTTTTATACATAACCAATTAATACTTAAATCTTTTGATATTGCGGGAAAAGATATCACGGAAAAAATGAATTATTTCTTTGGCTTTTTGTCTCGAAAATAGATTCTATTTTTCATGCTTCGTGGCGGCCTGAAAGGCCATGAGCGTTTGTCTCGAAAATAAACCTCGTTGTTTGTTTTCATGCTTCGCGGCGGCCAGAAAGGCCATGAGGGTTTGCTATGAAAATCGACAGGGTAGTATTCTCAAAAATTTTAATCTCTTTATGCCTTTTTTTTTCAACCGGGCTTCCAATCATATGGCTTAAACGAACCTTTCTACCATCTGCCTTACGGTTAGTTATCTTTATGGCATTCGTATTTTCGTTCATTATTTTGTGGAGGGACACCTTAAAATTCAAAAGGAATTTTAAGAAAGACTTCCCTGCATGGATAATCGCTATTGCTTCTTTACTGTTTGCCTTTGGCCGGTCAAGGTTTTTACCTCCTTACAATACTAAGCTATATGACATCCTGATCCTTTTTGTTGGATTAACTCTTATCTATCGGCCATCAAGGATTAAAGGATTGCTTATTTTTTCTTCATGCCTGATCGCTCCAGTCTCCCTCGCCGAGCTTTATGGATTTGTTCCAGGGATTTATGCAAGCGCTTTTCTTCTGACCATAGGGATTGTTGTTGGCGCCGTTTTCCCTAAACTGATACCCGTCATATTTACCAAAAGGCATGTATCCTTTGACATTATACTCTGTGTTTTATTTGCGTTTATATTTGGCATATTCTCATTTCTAATGCTTAGATTCTCAAAAGGCGTATTAAAAAATGGCAGGATTCTTTTTGATGTCGGACACGGAACTATCGAAAGCCCAGTCATCGATTACAATAGACATATTGATTCAAGCGCTGAATTCGGCCATGCAAAACTTGTAAGATTCCTTCAATCACACAACTTTCATGTGGATTTTGTGGACGATATGACATCGAATTCACTTGCCGAATCGAGTATTCTTGTCCTTATCATGTCTTCAAAGCCTTATACAATGGACGAGATAAGAAAAATAAAAGATTTTGTTTCAAAAGGCGGCGGTCTACTCGTTATAGGCGACCACACTGACATCAGCAATTGCATGTCTTCCCTTAATCCTGTCATTGAAAATTTCGGCATGCGCCTTCGTTTTGACACATTGTGGATACAAACGAATGATCGCATAAACCTTAGCTACAGGCATCATCCTGCGACCTTTGACATTGAAAAGGTAAATTTCAGCGTAGGGTCATCCCTTGATATCAAGCCGCCAGCCAGGCCGGTCATTTTATCAAGATATGCGACCTTTTCAGACCTCGGCGACCCGGAAAATAAAACCAACGCCTATCTTGGCAATTCAAAACTGGATCCGTGGGAGAAGATGAATGACCTGTGTCTGATTGGGGAATGTTTATATGGCGCGGGCAAGGTGTTTGTTATGGGGGATTCGGCCTATTTTCAAAACACTGCCTTATATCAAAACACTGCCTTTGCATATCGCCTTTTTAACTGGTTAAACCACCGCAACGGCACTTGTGCCACTGGCAAAATACCACTTGCGATTACAATCGTATTTATGTTGGCCATATCGGTATTGATAATATATCGCAGGGCATTGGCATCATCATTCCCCTCTATCCTTCTGATTTCACTTATTCTTTCAATATCTCTTAGCGGTCTCTATAATCTGAAACAATTCCCTATGCCTGAGAATCTTGTCAATACGATCTTGGTTGACATGTCTCACCAGAACGAATATACATCCTATTGGATTAATAGGGAAAAAATGGATACGTCCATAGATGGTTTGATCGGCCAGATAATCAGAACAGGCATTTTTCCTGTTATAGATCCTAAACATCCCATCTGTTTTGACAAAATACAATCCCATAACGCCATCTTCATAATTTGTCCTAATAAACATTACAGAGACAAAGAGATCGAGGCAGTAGCCCAATTTGTTGAAAACGGGGGCGGCCTTTTACTTGTAGAAGGCTCAAGAAAATGGGCTGCTTCCTATGATTTATGGGAAAGGTTTGGCCTTGTCAAGGACCGATATCCTTTAAGCGCAGATAAACCTATATTATCAAGCCTTGGGCTCCCATTGCGCCTACACTATGGAAAATTTCAAGCCCAGTTTATTCCCCACCCTGTTACAGCAGGGGTTTCAACCATAAATATGGTGAACCCCTGCAAGGTAAGGGGAGGATACCCTATCGCCTTTATTGATGGTAATCCTGTGATAAATTTCAAGGAATACGGAAGAGGAAAGATCATAGCGATAGGGGACGACCGTTTTTTTGCCAATTATGTTACAGAGATTGAGACCAAGATCATCGATCCTGATAAGATACGGCTTATTTGGAATATTATCGACTACATTGCTTATTAAACCAACATGGATATTAGATTATCAAATGGACATGAAAATGTCTATGGGGATTTTCAGACGAAACCCTCATGAGCCTTTAATTCACAAAGAAGCATTAAAAATAATCTTTTTCGTAATTCCTGCGAAAGCTGGAACCCAGGGGATTTTCAGATGAATGAAAGTTTCATAAAAAAGGCCGTGGATATCCTCCAAAACTTCTTCAAAATTATTGGGCTATGGCTGTGCGCAGCCCTGTGGTGGGGATTAACAAACCTTTCCCCCATGCAATTTCACAACCAAATTATAAAAAATGACCTCCCCTATATATGTATAGGGATATTTGTCTTTTTATTAACAGGTTTTTGGCGAGAATCTCAAAATCCATCCGGTTCGAGGAAAAAAGCATGGATCATCCCCCTTATGCTTGTCGCAGCTATGGATATGGCAACCATCCTTTATTTTAAGAACATAACTATATCCTTCATATTAACTACCCTTTTGATTTTCATGACAGGCCAAATTACAAACCTCGACTCCATTTCTCAAGCAGGTTTTCTGTTGTTTCTATCAAGTATAGGTTTTGGGATAACTAATCTGGCAATGAATCTCTTTCGAGGCATTCCTTCTTCAGGATCAGGTTTCTTTGCCCATCAGGTCTCATTCTTGTTAAACATCATTGGCAAAAACAATCATGTTGTGTCAGGGACATTACTATTTCAGGATGGCAAAAAGATCACATGCGACCTCATTAAGATGGGGCTTTTCCCTTGGCTTGCATTCACCCTCAGTTTCTTTTCATTGATAATCATAAAAAAGGTGAACATTCGGAGAAAATTCATCGCGCTTATCGTAAGCCTTTTTGTGCTTTATCTATATCTTTTAGGCAGATTTGCAATTATTGCCGTTATTACCCCGAAAATCATGTTCGCAGGCCACATACCCTTTAATCTTTACTACTGGCGGACAGCCCTAATAAGCTTCCTTCCAATGATACCTTTATGGCTCTTTCTTTTATACGAATGCGGCCTCATTGAAGGAACAGGTGACTCAATCCCATGCCTCACTTCAATAAGATTGCTAAATAAAGATTATTGGATATTAGGTGCAATGGCGGTCTCGGTTTTGTTTTTTACCCTTAGCTTCTATTTTTTGGGTTTTCCTCAACATCAAAATATCCATTGTATAATCGATGAAGTGCACAGCGAATGGGAATCCACCCTGATTGATTTCAATCAAGATATTCTAGGAGAATTGGCTGAAAACAGTTACCATTCTTTTCTTGACTATATAAGACATTTTCATGATGTAACAATATTGACTGACAAACCCATAACTGCCCCGCTCTTGGAAGGTGTAAAGACTTACAATACCCCTGTGATTACCCCGGCTATCCTGAGTATGCTTAAAGGCCAGGAATACAGCGCTACAGCGCCTCAGCCAGTGCTTATCCTGAAATGTGTTACATCACCCTTTACAAGCGAAGAGATCGAAGCAATAAAGGATTTCGTATTCGAAGGAGGCGGTGTCTTTTTGATAGGCGACCATACGGATGTATTTTTTATGAATAAACATCTAAATGAGTTATCAGAACACTTCGGCATACGATTCGAACAAAATTCGGTTTATTTTATAGATGGTGGATGGGTGATCACCGATTATTCAAACTACAAGATACATCCTGCAACCAAGTATCTGAAAACCTTTATCTGGGCAACAGGGGATTCATTGAAGGTATCGCGGCCTGCCTTCCCATTGATATATTCTTCGCACGTCTGTTTTGCAGATGAGGTCAATTATTTTTATGACAACTTTTTTGGAAATACAAAGATAGATCCTGAAGAAATCTTCGGAAGTTTTTGTATTATGGCAGGAGCAAGATACGGGAAAGGCAAGGTGATTGCATTTACGGATTCCACCTGTTTTAACAATTATCTAATGTTTACTGTCGGCAGAAGGCCGCTTATAGCTGGGGTATTCAGATGGCTATCAGATAAGGGAGAGAATTTTAATACATTCGCCATGCTTTTCTGTTTATCCCTTTTTTTTCTGGTAATTATCTTAATAAAAAGAAGGCTGGATATAAATACCTTGTTTTATCTTGCTGTTTGTGCCATGATGATTGGCTGGTCTTCAGGATATATCTTGAGCGCCACACTCAACTCTGCCTTATACCCAAGTCCTGTGCCAATACGCCAGCTTCCTCAAAAGGTAATTCTCGACTCGATCCATGCCCCCCGGCATTCTATGAGTTTTGGAAGCAGCGAATCTTTTCTTTCCCCAACAAGCTATGACAACCTATTGTTTAATATAGGCAGATTAGATATTTTCCCTGAAATACTCTATACAGGAACTATCTCTCCCAAAACACTTAACAACTCTTCGTGTCTGATTATAGCCTCTCCAAGAAAAAAATTTTGCGAATATGAAAAGGCGAACATAAAATCATTTGTAGAGAATGGCGGCTCATTGCTTTTGATCGAAGGGGCAAATCCCGACTCTAGCATTAATCAAATAGCAAACATTTTTGATATCAATATCCGCTTAGATCCTTATAGAAACAAGGCCAGACATTGGAATGAGGCACTTGGGATCGGCGATAACGAAGCCCTTAGCATTAATCCTGCCTGGGTAGACGGAGGCGATGTACTTTTCGAACATAACGATATGCCTGTGGTGTGTTTCAAACATCATTATAAGGGCACAATATTAGCTATAGGTGATAACGCCCTTTTTATGAAAAAAAATTTTATGGGCTTCAACAAGGATCTAACCGATTTACAATGCGATGTTATTGAGGCGCTCGTGAATAAAGATGAAGGGCTTTTGAGTTCGATTGATTGGAGCTTTTATGCCTCTTCATGGAACAATTAATTAAGCAATTTTCGTAACCTTCAACACCCCTTTATTTTATAATAAGTGTCTATTTTGCCGTTATATATATGGAAAATCCATTAAAATGGCCAACGTAAAAAGAACAGGGCGTTTGGTATAAATGTCAAAGTAGAAGGCGCTGTTACAGGATCATTCCATGCCTGCGTTTGATATGGCAAAAACGTTTGAGAAAAAGCTGCTTCAGTCTGATAACTTGCTGCCGGTGTTGTATAAGAACTGCCATATGAATACTGTTGCTGAGGCCACTGAAAGAAATTCTGGTTTAATAAAAATGGCGCTATGGCCGCTATACTGTTATATGTTGTATATAATGATCCTGCTGAGAAAGGATTTAAATTCAAAAAAGCATAGGAATTTTGCCCCAAAATACCTTGAGACTGATACTGATATGGAGATATGCTTTGATTATTTATAGTCTGGATGCCCGCTCCAATCGTTTGGCCTATTGGCGCAAAACCTGAGTTCAACTGATAGGTTGAACCGACTGCCGGCACCTGTGCAGTGCTTGTCGTTTTATTGTATATATTATTGTATGTATTATTCTGACTATATGTAGATGTCTGATAGGGCGTATATGCTGAAACTGAAGCTGTATTTAACTGTTGAGAAACTATGATCCCAGGGGCGAAATATCCCGCTGCAGAATATGTAACAGCCGCCTGAACCGCTGCCAAAGGATTGACTAGTCCCCAGCCATAAAATTGATCCCAGCCAGGTTCACCCAGGTCTGTTCCTGTAGTCTGAAGGATTTGTCTAACTTCGGAAGGGGTTAGAGGCCGGTTGGCTCGTGACATCATTAGCGCCACTATGCCTGAGACATACGCAGCCGAACATGAAGTGCCTTCGGCAAAATAGAAATCAAACTCCTTGAAGTCTACGCCATTGTGAGTCTGCTGATATATCCCGTCAGGATAACCGTCTACATTCATATCCTCATCAAGATCCCCGCCGGGGGCACAAATGTCCGTTTCATGCCCATAATTTGAGTAAGAAACCGCAAAGGTGTTGTCAAGTCTTGTAGCTGTCACAGAAATAGCGGCTTCGTAAGAAGATGGGTAATGAGGCTCATTAGTGGCTTCATTGCCGGCTGAACATATTACTGTAATGCCCTTTGAAACTGCATAATTTATTGCCTCTTCCTCGCTTGCGGACGGGCTTGTAACAAATCCATAGCTCATATTGATCACATTTACACCATTATTCACTGCAAAATAAATGGCTTCGACAATATCTGACACATTCCCTGAGCCTGTCTTATCAAGCACCTTAACAGGCATTAATGTGCAACCTGGGGCGACTCCTGAGCCTCCATATAGATTGTTTGTGCTTTGCGCAATAATACCTGCTATATGGGTGCCATGCCTGTTGTCATCGTCAGGATAAGAGTCATCATTAACGAAATCGTACCCTGGAATGAAACTAGTATCGGTTAAATCCGGCGCCTGGGCAAACCCTCCGCCATTCCGATATGCTACACCTGTATCCAATACTGCAACGACAATATTTGTCCCCAAAGAGAGGTTCCATGTTTGCTGCATTACCTGGTTATTAAGATGCCACTGATATTTATAAAGGGGGTCATTAGGGACAAAATTGGCTCTTCTAATATAATTAGGTTCTGCATAAGCTACTGCGGGGTTTTGATTCAGGTTTGCGGCAATTGAATAAACCGAATAATTGGAAGGAACCCTAACTGTCCTTATCCCGCTATATGGGCTATACGATTTTTCATAGAGGCCGAAATTGCTATATGTTTTCCCAATATCATCGAAGCTCGCTTCAGGGCGGTATTGGACAATGACCTCTTGAGACATATAGGCAGGGGCTTGTATTAGTGGAGGCATTCCCCACGCCCATACATAGCCATGATGAAATAATGCGTTTACTAAAATTATATTTGATAGGATAAAAAATTTGATAAGATAAAAGCTATTTCTTAATCTATCGGACTGCCAATTCATTATTCCCCCCCATTTTAAACCTTTTGCCTGAGATATACTTAAAATCCTTCGAATCCGTTTAATCGTTATTATTCTAAGCAAGATATATACCAGGATATTGGAAAGGAAAATAAATGGCCTAAAAAGATATGGGTTTTATTACAGAAATTTCTTAAATAATATTTGAAGGCTTTAATTTATTGATATATTTGATTATTATCATATCGATAAATTTAAAACCCGATTAAAAAGGATACATTTATTTTTATTGATCGAAAGAAAATGTATAATTAAATTTCCTATTATGAATTATAATGCCTAATTTATAATGTATATGAAATATATTTCTTTTATTAATCGATCTTATATCGTTTTATAATATTTAAAACCTATACTTTACACTCAAGGACAATGATGTTTCATCAAGGAACCTGGCCTCTGTCTGAAATCTTAGATGACGACCGAGATAGTAGCTTCCTCCTAACATGACGCCAAAGGAATCGGCTTCATTATAATCTGCCCTTTCTTTTACACCAAAACTTTCTAACTCGAGTTCTCCGTCAACCATAGAAAAACAAGCGCCAGCATAAGGAACCAAATTATTGAATCCGAGATATCTTGTCTTAAACGACAGGGTGAGTTCACTCCAATCCGCTGTTATTGTCTGTGTCCTATTGCCGGATTTTCTTTCATCCTCATTTGATCCCATTAAATACTCTGCTGAGGCATCAAATCCCAGCCTCATTCTCCTCCAATGATAGACACTCGCGTTAACCCCACCCCCATAAGCGAATCCAAGGGATTTTTCAAAATTGTTGATCTGATAATTTCCAATTTTAAAAGGCCCATCAAAACTCATATCGGTTCCGCCTAAATCGATAAATACATCCATCCAATTTGTCATATTATATCCAAGTCTCGCCAGCGCCCTTTTATATTCGGAACCTAATTTTACCTTTTCTCCTCCGGGATTATCCAGTTCTAAATCCTTTTTAAACCCCCATTTTCCATCCAGCTCAATGGTAAAACGGCTCATACTCATAAAACCTTTTTGAGGTTTAGCCGCAGGCTTAACCGCTACATCTTCTCCTTTTGTTAACCTCTCCAGATTTTCTTTTGCCAGTTCATTGTCTGGCATTATGCCCAATGCGTTTTTATACATGACGATCGCCCCATCTATATCCGATGATGCCTCTGCCAAATAGCCCAGATTGTTATATGCCTGGGCCAAGCTTGGGTCCATCTCCAATGCCTTAAGATGCTCCTTTTTTGACTCCTCAAATCTGGACATTTTTAAGAGGCTGAGCCCCATGTTAAAATGAACAGCCGCATCATCCAAGCCATATCTCATCGCCTCTTTGTATGATTCCAATGCTTTATCCGTCTTTCCGGTCTGATCATATGCAACGCCCATATTAAAATATGCCTCTGCAAAACCTGGCTTTAGTTGTATGGCCCTTTGGTATTCATCTATCGCTTTAGAATACTTGCCCAATTCATAATACGTTAGACCAAGGTTATAGTGTGTCTCAGGAAAAGCATAACCTTCATCTATAGCTTTTTTGAATGCCTTTTCAGCCCCTTTCATATCACCTTCTAGAAAAAGCCTTTTACCAATCTCAGATTGAACATCCTTTGATTCCTCGGGCACAATCCTTTCAGTGGCTTCTTCTCTGCCAAATGGATTTTTGATAAAATCCTTTGTTTTACGTGCCCATCCACCACATCCTATAATAAATACAAGGCTGATAATAACCAATCCCCTGGCAAAACGATTAATCATGGCTACCTCCTAATAACTGACAATACGATTAAAAAACTTTTATTAAAAAGTTTATTGGTTTTGTTCTTAAACAGTTTATATGAAAATGATCGAACAATACTTTGTTTTTATTCATTTTCATGCTTCGTTGTGACTGTAAGGTCATGGGGGTTACTAAGCATTATTATTTATTATTGCCATTCTATTATCAAAAATTTTTTTTATCAAGGCCCAAATTCCATTTAATTCGATCTAATTTTCATAATTAACCGATAAAAATAGAGATGATTCATATAGCTGCGAATCGAAAGCATATTTATTTAAGCGATAAATTCCAAGGGATTCTAAAATCCTATCAGGAGCTTGTGAATGAAGGTACTGATAATAGACGATGATCCGAATGTACATAGGCTGGTTTCCCTTTTTTTAAAAAAACTCGAGATCGAGACAATAATAACGGCATCTAATGGAATGGCCGGCCTTGAACTCTTTGATTCTGAGAAACCTGACCTCGTGCTTTTGGATTTGGTTATGCCTGGCATACATGGTGATGAAATTTTAAAAAAGATCAAAGATCGGGACCCTGATTCCAGAGTGGTCATACTCAGCTCCATCAACACAATGGAAAAGGTTATGACCTGTTTGGAGCACGGCGCGCTTAATTACATTTTAAAAGACAGTTCCCCTGAGGATTTATTTGAGAACCTGAAAGAGGTCAAATCAAACCTGATTTCCCAAGAAAACGAATCTGTAAAGAGCCCTGAGCATGAAGTGTCAGACGTGTTTGAAAAAAAATGATTTCGGATGCAGATTTTGCAAATTTTGCGGCTCCCCTCTCGACATTCTAGTCTGTAAAAGATGCAATTTTACAAACTACCTGCATGACCGCTTTTGTGGGGGCTGTGGGCTTGATCTGCAAAAAGGCTCGATAGATAAAAAAGACGACGTCGCCCTTTCCCCTGAAGAAAAAGCTGCTCAAATGAAATATTCCCTGAAGGATATCATGTTCGATATCGTAGTCGATATGGAAAAAGAAAGGGAATCCAAGTCCAGAAAACTTGATAAGATTGATCAGGAAACAATAAAGAAACTTTTTAAGAAAAAGGCTAAAAAATGAGTTTTGTTCCAGCCAAGGTGTTAAATTTTTATAACTTTCTTATAGACAAGTCAGTCGCGGACAAGACAACCCTAAAGGATACCTTTAACGCTGTTCAGCAGGACCCTGTCCAATTTCTTATCCGTATTATCCAGAGAGGGATTCTGTCCAAGAAAAAGGCTATGGACCTGTGGTCTGAATGCATCAATATCGCCTATCTCAATCTGAATGAGACTACAGTCCAAAAAGAGGCACTGGAATTGATCCCAGAAAAAATCGCCGAAAGGTATAACCTCATTGGCGTTTATATATTTGGTTCAGGCATGACTGTCGCTATGGCAACTCCATGGGATTTGGATATAATCAGAGAACTGGAAACCCTTACTCACCGAAATATAACGCCTGTGTTCTGCCTTCCGGATGAGATCAAGGCAGCGATACAGATCTATTATAAATCCTCTCAATCGATTGAAAATTCAGTCAAGAAGATAGATCTATCAGCCATTGTAGGAAAAGGCGGATACCTAAATATAGCGGCCATGCGCAAGCTGGCTATGAGCGATTCTATTATAGACCTGTCTCTTTCTATTGTCCTTTACGCGCTCAGGGAAAGGGCCACTGATATCCATCTGGAACCAAGAGAGGGTTATCTATCAATCAGGTTCAGGATAGATGGTAAACTCCAGGAAAAATTCAAGCTCCCATCCGATTTGCTAAACGCTCTTTCATCCAGGTTCAAGATCATAAGCCAATTGGATATAACTGAGCGCAGGCTACCCCAAGACGGGAGTTTTTCCATCAATATCGGCACGCATAAACTGGATTTCAGGCTTTCAAGCATGCCCTCAAAATATGGTGAGAAGCTTGTTATCAGGGTTCTGGGTCAAAGCAGCACCATATCTTTGTTAAACCTGGATAGAATGTGTATAAATGACGACATACTCTCCAAGATCAAAAAGATCATCCAAACCTCAAACGGGGTCTTTTTTGTTACAGGACCTACCGGAAGCGGCAAGACAACCACCCTTTATGCCGCTCTTAACTATATAAACGACCCGGGCTCAAACATAATCACCATTGAAGACCCTATAGAATATACACTAGAGGGGATTGTTCAGGTCCAGGTAGACGTTAAGGTCGGTCTCACCTTCAGCACAGTTCTGCGTTCAGTGCTCAGACAGGACCCTGATGTAGTTCTTGTCGGAGAGATCAGGGATGCGGAGACAGCAAAGATTGCTACCCAGGCAGCCCTTACCGGCCATCTTGTCTTTTCTTCTTTGCATACAAACAGCTCCGTACAGGCGCTAACAAGGCTGGTGGAAATGGGGGTTGAACCCTTTATGGTCGCCCCTTCTATCATTGGGGTTCTGGCTCAACGTCTTGTAAGAAAGCTATGTGAGCAATGCAAGGAACCTTATCAGGCCACTAAGGAAGATCTGCAGAATCATTTCAGGCTTGATTGTGATTCAGACATAACACTTTACCGTCCAAAGGGATGCCCGAATTGCAATTTCTCAGGCTATTACGGAAGGATTGCGATACACGAACTTGTTGTAATAACGGATGAAGTAAGGGAACTGGTTTATAAGAATGCCTCAGCCCAGGATATCGAGAAGGTCGCTTTCCATTTTGGATTCCGTCCTATGCGCTACGACGGATTTAAAAAAGTACTTAGAGGATTCACGACTTTTAGTGAAGTTGTCTCTACAACAGTAATCGAGCAAGAGATATTTAGTAAAAATTAATTAATCAACAGGATCTGATAAAAAATGATCCGGGAGGTCTTTTGTGGAAAGTAAAATCGGTGAAAACTCTGCGTCCTTTCTTAAGGGTAAGGGCATTGGAGAGCACCCGGAGACGGATGGCAGCCTATCTGAATCTGGTGCCGGAAATATTCAAATACTTTTAATAGAAGATGATGAAATACCCCGAAGACTTGTTTATGGTTTTCTAAAAAATGAAAAATGCCTGCTGAGTCATGTAAAAAACGGTCAAGAAGCCATTAAGATCATGTCAGAAAAATCTTTCGATCTCATATTGACAGATATGGAGATGCCGATTATGGATGGTTATGAAATCATTTGTCATATAAGACAAAATCCGAAATGGAAAAAACTTCCTATCATAGCCATAACAGCCAACACCATGCAATCGGATATAGAAAAGTGCTTATCGGCAGGATGCACGGATTATCTTATAAAACCTATTAATAAGAAGGCGTTGCTGGAAAAAATCGGCTGCTGTCTTTCAAAACACGAAGATGGAAAAGATCCGGAAACAAAAAATGAAACGCCCATGAATCTTCGATTCACAAAAGACGATAAAAATCAACTTTTTTGTCATTCCGGTAAAGACCGAAACCCAGAATTTTTAGATGAAAAACCATGTGAATTTGCCGAAGACCTAAAAGAGCTTTTCCCTTTTTATCTGGATAGCCTTAAAGAAGACCTTTCCAAGGTGAAAACTGCATATCAACAATTAGACTTCGAAAGTATCCGCTTCATAGGCCATAATAATAAAGGAAGCGGAAGGCTTTATGGATTGAACGATTTAAGCCGGGTATGTGAAAAACTTGAAAAAGCCGCCCTGGATAAAGATGAAGATGCGATCAAGGACCTTATCTCTGAGATGGAGAGACTGTATGAGATTATTAGGCCTAGATGATGACCAGAATCTGATTCAATCCCTGCCACACATCCTTATTATTGATGATGATGACGTCTTCAGGGAATTGATGATCAAGGTGCTTCGAATGGCTGGTTACAATGTCATTACGGCTGTATGTGCCTCTGATGGTTATAAAAAAGCGACTGATATCGTGCCGGATCTTATTATTTTAAATGTAATTATGGCTGAAACAAACGGCTTTGAAATATGTCAAGGGTTTCTGACAGAAGAAAAGACCAAGGATATACCAATAATATTCTTGACAAACACAAAAAACTATCAGGATAAGATTCGTGCCTTAAGCCTTGGCGCTATTGACTATATCGAAAAACCCGTTAATATCAAAGAATTTCTAGCCAGGGTCAATGCCCAGATACGTCTCCGAAATCTATATAAAAGGAACCTTGCATATGAGCAAGCCCTGATCGAATCTGAAAATTCAAAAAACAACAGCATCTTTATAAACGGGGTGGCCCACAATTTCAACAATCTTCTCACTGTCGCAGTAGGTTATCTAAGCCTGATGGATAAAAGCCCTTCCATAAGCCAAAAAGACAGGGAGTATCTTTCCAATATAGACAAAAGTCTTGAGAGAATAAAAAAGCTTATACATCAATTATTATACCTTACTCAGAGTAATCATTCTGAGGTCAAGCATTATGAGATATACAAAATACTTGATGAATCTATCTTTGCTGCGCGTATAAACTGGCCTAATCTGAGGTTTACCGTCCATAACAAGATAAATCCAAAAACGGTTCTACTTTGCGACAAAGTACAGATTATCAAGGCGCTGACTCATATCATAAAAAATTCATACGAAATAGGCGGAGAAGACTGTGAATTGACAGTGGATGCCTTTGAATCTGAAGACCGGCAAAATCATAGCCTATTCTCAAAAACAAGGCATATTTTAATTAAAATAACTGATTCCGGACCAGGATTTTCTGATGCGGCGCTAAAATATGCGACCAATCCATTCTTTAGCACCAAAAATACTGTCGGTGTGGGGCTTGGTCTTTCAATAGTCCATAAGATCGTAAGGGAATATGGCGGCAGGATGAATCTTTCCAATAATCCAGAAAAAGGCGGAGTCGTGACCCTGTATTTCCCAATATGTCAGGATGAAAAACATATCAACGAAGAAGAAAAAACAGAACAGGAAATCCTTGGATATTTCGACACAATAAAAAGAAAAGGCTGAGGGATGAAATAAAACCCCTCAGCCTTTTTTAACTAAGTATCATTTGCCCCCCATGATTTATCGATCACGACAGGGGTGGAATTCTTAAATAACCTTCTCATTAAAATCTATGAAAAATCAATATCCTAAAATATCTGCCACTGTAAGCAGCGAGGAAAAAGCAGGAGTCGGATATATCAAAGATGCAAGCCACGGGTTTAGACCTGTCAAGTTAGCAGGCAATGTCAGGTTGTATGCGCCCAATGCAAAGGTCGGATATTGGGACAAATAAGACACATTGGCAACAGGCAGATTTTCCTGAATCCATAGCGGATCTGTTGCAGGCAGCAGATTATACCCAAGAGGCAGACCGATGGGCAAGGCAGAACCTGTAGCAGGATCCAATGAATAACTCGGCGGCCATGCATTTATTCCATATATAATATCATAATATTGCAGTCCTACAGGTGAATTGTAGAGAAAATACGGATAACTAATAGCCGGATTCCAGGCTAGTCCAGGCTGAACAGGCAAAGAGGTGCTGGGGTAAAGACCGCTGACTACAGGGGTTGCCAGACCTGTTAAAGGATCAACAGGAGAAAGCGCAGGAGACCACAATGGCCAAAGGAAATTATAAGGAGGCAAAGCCTGCCAAGTCTGAGCTACAGCAAGCCTGTTTCCGACAAGACAAACCAATATAAAAATAGTGCTTAACAATACAATAGTTTTCATTAATCCCTTTACTGACATATTTTTACTCCTTTTCAAAAAAATAATCATTTAATTACTACAATTTACCCTAAAAATTAGAAAAATGATTTTTCACTTCCCTAGGCAACACCCCCTTTTCGGTTTCATTAACATTTCAAATTTATAATTTAATTTAATTTATAATATGTTTTAAAAATTATATCATCCATAACATTTTTTACAAAAACTACTGAATCAATACCCAATTTAAATAATTGCTTGCCGACCCATAAGTGTACGAAGGATAACTAAATCTTGTATAAGGTATAATAGTTCCCGGAAGAGTTCTATAGGGAAAAGCAGAAGTATAGGGAGAATTTACATAGGGATAGGTATCAACCCCAAAAAAATTATACAGATAGTTTTCATAAGCATTTAAAAATGGATTTACCCCATACCAACCAAGTAGATTTCCCGGGATAGGCGTAAAATATCCATAATCAAGATAATAAAAGGGATCTGTTATTGAATTGATGTATCCATAGTTTGTGTTGTACAGGGGGTTTGTATAATAATAACTCACAGGGAATAGATAAGTGGCGTCATAATTCCCCGGAAAAACCTGCGCATGGGCCTGCAAACCAATAGAACAAATAATTATCAGAACCAGACCCATCAACCAGACCCCCTTGAAGCCTCCTTTTTTCATAATCATCATCTCCATTCCATTTAAGTATAACTTCTTGGTCCAACAAAGGCATAATAACATTATAATAACTAATAATAATTATAAACTTGCTATCACCCCC